>CANKPO010000154.1 GCA_947484535.1 Caulobacteraceae bacterium | reverse complement strand
AGCCAAGAGCCCACCAAAATCAACGCCCACCCGGCCAAATAGAGCCGCCAAGACTTACCCATTTTTCGTCCCCCACCTTGTTGCGTAAGTCTGGCCCGAGATGGGGGGAAGTACAATCGTCTATCGGGGCCGCTCATCTGCGTCTTTGCGAGGCGCATCGCGCCGAAGCAACCCAGGAGAATATCACCTCACGTCCGCGTCAGACCCCTGGGTTGCTTCGCCTTGCTCGCAATGACACGGATAAAAAGTAAAGCCCTCGCCCCCCTTGGGGGAGAGGGTTGGGTGAGGGGGTTCCATCCCCTCTCTCCTGCGCGGGGAAGACGGGATTGGTGATGGGGTTCCGCGTCATTGCGAAGCGAAGCCGGGGTAGGGGGCTCGCATCATCCTCAAAACCGGGTAGTCTGAGCAAAACCAAAACGAGGAAACGATCATGGCTTACGAAGATATTCTCTATCGCGTCGATGATGGCGTCGCGGTCATCACCTTGAACCGCCCGGACCGGCTCAATGCGTGGCGCGGGCAGATGGCCGCGGATGTCCGCGCGGCCATGAGGGCAGCGAGCGACGATCCTAAGGTGAGCGTAATCGTACTGACCGGCGCCGGGCGCGGGTTCTGTGCCGGCGCCGACATGAACAATCTGCAGACTATTCAGTCGGGCGATAGCTCGGCCCGCTCGTCTGCCGCCGCTGCCCCTGATGCGCCGTTTGATCCGAACAGCCGCAAGGATTTTCAGACCGCCAACTCCTACTTCCCCTCGGTGCCCAAGCCGATCATCGGGGCGATTAACGGCGCCTGTGCAGGCCTCGGTCTGGTCATCGCCCTCTATTGCGACATCCGCTTTGCCGCCGATACGGCCAAGTTCACAACGGCCTTCTCGCGCCGTGGCCTGATTGCGGAACATGGGGTGAGCTGGCTCCTGCCGCGTCTGGTCGGCATTGCCAATGCCGCTGACCTGCTGTTCTCCGCCCGCGTGATCGAGGGCACCGAGGCCCACAGTCTGGGCCTGGTCAACCGGGTCGTGCCGCATGAGCATCTGGAACGCGAGGTCATGGCCTATGCCCATATGCTGGCCAAGCACGTCTCGCCCCGGTCCATGCGCGAGATGAAGCGGGAAATCTGGAATGGCCTGTTCCAGTCCTTGGGCGAGGCGATTGACGATGCCAATCAAGACATGCTGGCCAGCTTTGCCTCCGAAGATTTCAAAGAGGGTGTGGCCCACTTTGTCGAAAAGCGTCCGGCGAACTTCACCGGGCGTTGACAGGTTGGCTTGACCCGCCGGTGGGGGTCGTGAACAAGGGCGCAAGCCCGGTTGGGCCTTGCGGAACCTGATCCTATGAGCGTGGCCTTTACCAAGGAAGAGGATAGCGAGGCGGCGGCGGCGAACCTGCCTGATCGTCCGATCTCGCCCCATCCCAATCTGGTGACCGCCAGCGGCCTTGCCTTGATTGAGGCGGCTCTGGCTGAGGCGCAAGGGGCCTATGGGGCCGCGCAGGCCGGCGGTGAGATCAACACCGACCGCACCGCGATGGCCCGCGCGACCCGCGATCTGCGCTACTGGTCAGCGCGCCGCGCGACGGCTCAGCTGATTGAGCCGAGCGGAGCCGCTGATGAGGTGATGTTCGGGCGGCGCGTGACGTTGGACCGCGAGGATGGCCGTCGCCAAATCTTTCGCATTGTCGGCGAGGACGAGGCCGACCCTGCCAAGGGGGGCATTTCCTACCTCTCACCGATTGCCCGAGGTGTGCTGGGCAAATCGGTCGGGGATGTGGTCGAGGTCGGCGGGGCCGAGGTCGAGATCGTCGCGGTCGAAAGCCTTTAGCGGCCTTCGAACACGGCGGGGCGCTTTTCCATGAAGGACAACATGCCTTCGCGGGCGTCTGCGGTCTTGAGCAGCGGCATCAGTTGCAAGAACACGTGATGGACATGGTCGTTGAAGTTTTCCGACAGGCCCATCCGCATCATCCGCTTTGACGCCTGTACGGCCAGCGGGGCATTGGCGGCAATCTCTTGAGCCAACGCCATAGCGCGGGGCATGACCTCGGCCTCATCGACCACGACGGAAACCAGACCCATGGCCTCAGATTCGGTGGCATTGAGGGTGCGACCGGTAAAGATCAGTTCCGCCGCCTTGGACCAGCCGATCATGCGGGGCAGGAACCAGGTCCCGCCAGACTCTGGCACGATCCCGCGCTTGACGAAGGCCGCCGAAAGCTTTGCGCCCTTGGCCATGATGCGGATATCGCAGCCCAGCGCGGTATCGAGGCCATAGCCAGCCGCTGAGCCATTCAGGGCGCAGATGGTCGGCTTTTCCATATTGAACATGACCGTCGGCGGTGTGAATTTCAGGTCGATATTGGTGGCATTATTGTTGCCATTGGAAATGCCGCCCTCGCTCGGACGGGTCACCTCGGTCAGATCAAGTCCCGCACAGAAGGCCCGGCCCGTACCGGTCAGGATCACGGCGCGCACGGCAGGGTCCCTGTCGGCCTTGAGCATATGCTCAGTCAGTTGATTGAGCATGTCGCGGCTGATGGTGTTCATCCGCTCTGGCCGGTTCAGGGTGATGATCGCGATATGGCCCTCTAAGGCATAGAGAACTTCGGCATTATCGGCGTCGTTGGCGGCTTGAACTTGGGACATCTGAGGTTCCGTCTTTAGCTAAGGGCGCAGCCGGCAATGGTGATGCGGTGCATCACGCGGCGGTGGCCGTGATAGTCGTTCTTGGCAAAGTGCCAGCTGGCGCGATTGTCCCAAATGGCGACCGAACCGGGTTTCCATTGAAGGGTGCAGACATTGTCCTGTGCGATGGCCTGAGCATAGAGATATTGCAGCAGGGGCAGGCTTTCCTCACGGGTCCAGCCGTCGAACCGGGTGGTGAAGGACGGATTGACATAGAGCGCTTTGCGCCCGCTGGTCGGGTGGGTGATGATCACCGGATGGACCGCAAGCGTCTGCTCGTCATGGCCGCGAAAGATGCTGGCAATGTCGGTCTTGGCATAGGCCCCGTCATGGCCATAGATGTGATCGGCGGTGTGGACAGCGCGCATGGTCTCCAGCGTCGCCTTTAGCCCATCCGATAGGCTGTCATAGGCCGCATACATGCTGGCAAAGAGGGTGTCGCCGCCGCTGGGGGGCAGTTCACGGGCCAGAAGGATCGAGCCCATGGCTGGTTCGGCATCATAGCTGTGGTCCGTGTGCCAGCCGCCGCCAATATTGACCTTCTGGTTCTCTTCCTTCTGAACCAGCGCAATTTCGGGATAGCGGTCGTCGATGGGGAAGAAGCGGTTATAGTCGATCTCGCCCCACTGACGGGCAAAGGCGATATGTTGCTCGGGGCTGAGGTCCTGACCTCGTACGGCAACCACGCCATTCTCAGCAACGGCCGAACGCAGCCAGTTGATTTCGCTCTCACCCAGACGGCTAAGGTCTAGACCCTCAACCTCAAGGCCGCAGGTGGGGGAAAGGGGGCGTACGGAAACGGTGTCAGCGAGCATGGAGGGGGCCTTTCTTCGGATCTGTCAAAATCACGCTAAGGCCCCGATAGCGATAGGACAATAGAGTTCGTATGGAATTGTAAGGTCTATTGTCTTGCTACCCAGATGCCCATAGCCTGACGGATGAAGGGGCAATCAGTGTCCCCAGTGAAAAACAGATTTGGGAGTGGAACATGGTGCTGCGTAAATATTTGCTCGCGTCGGTCTTTTTGGCTTCTGCCTTGGCGCTGGGCGGAGCACCCTCGACCTATGCCAAGGATCGCCCCACCGACTATGCGGTCATCAAGCCGGTTGCCTCGGACAAGGTTGGCTTTGATGCTGAAAAACTAAAGGCGCTCGATGCGGCAATGGCTGCAGCGGTGACGGATGGCCATGTCGCGGGCATGACCACCTTGCTGGTGCGCCATGGTCAGGTTGTTCAGTTCAACACCTATGGCATGGCCTCAATCGCCAAGAACAAGCCGATGACCAAGGATGCCTTGCTTCGGATCTATTCGATGACCAAGCCCATCACCGGCGTGGCCATGATGATGTTGTTCGAGCAGGGCAAGTGGAACCTCGACGATCCCGTCTCCAAGTTCATCCCTGAATTTGATCAGCTGACGGTGATGACCGGTCTGGACGACAAGGGCGAGATGATCACCGTTCCGGCCAAGCGCTCGCCAACCATGCGCGAACTGATGAGCCATACGGCGGGCTTGGGCTATGGCCTTGATGAAAAGCACGCCGTCGACCGGATGTTCCGCGACCGAAAGATTTTGCAGTCGCCGAGCCTTCAGGCCGCCGTAACGGAAATGGCGAAGATCCCGCTGAAGTTCCAACCGGGTGAGGGCTGGGCCTATAGCGCAGCCGTCGATGTTCAGGGCTATCTGGTCGAGCGCCTGTCTGACCAGACTTTGGGCAGCTTCATGCAGAGCCGCATCTTTGGCCCACTGAAGATGACCGACACCTCATTCGTGGTGCCGCAGGACAAGATCGACCGCCTGTCCGCCGTCTATGTGCGCTATCCTGCTGAAAGCCCGCTGGCCGAAACCAACACAATCATGGGCTTTACCGTCCAGGACTATAGCAAGGCTCCCAAAATGGAATCTGGCGGTGGCGGTCTGGTGTCGACCACCAGTGACTATGGCCGCTTCTCTCAGATGATCCTCAATGGGGGTGAGTT
>CANKPO010000153.1 GCA_947484535.1 Caulobacteraceae bacterium | reverse complement strand
CGCCGAGCGCGAGGCCACCGACCGCTATGTCGCCGCCTTCTTGGCCGACCGGGTGGGGGCAGAGTTTGATGGCCGCATCACCGGCGTCACCCGCTTTGGCCTGTTTGTGCGCCTCGGCGAGATCGGCGCCGACGGCCTTGCCCCCGTCTCGTCTCTGGGGGATGAATATTTCGTCCATGACGACAAGGCCCACTGCCTGATCGGCGAACGCAGCGGCAAGCGCTGGCGCCTCGGCGCACGGGTGCGGGTCAAGCTCTTGGAAGCCACCCCCATCACCGGCGGCTTGCTGTTCGAAGTCCTCAGCGAGCCCGAACCTGCCCTCCCCGGCGCCCCCCGCCCCCGCCTCGGCATCCGCCACAGACAGGGTCCCAAGGGCCGGCCAAAAAACATCAAGGCCGGCGGGAAGAAGCGGCGGTAGGTGAACGCCCCACCCCGCGTTCCCCGCGAAGGCGGGGACCCAGAAACTTTCTCTCAGGCGGTAAGCAGCCCGCTGGAGAAATTCTTTTTCGGGGCGATGCGGGTGAGATCGGCTGATTTACCCCCCACTCCCAACCCTCTCCCCCTCAAGGGGGGAAAGGGCTTTATTGCGCGTCATTGCGAGCGCAGCGAAGCAATCTAGGTGATTGGCGCGAACCTGGATTGATGTTCCCCTAGGTTGCTTCGGCGCGATGCGCCTCGCAATGAGGCGGGGATAGCCGGGAGCGCATCCTCGTCCTTCGACAGGCTCAGGATGAGGATGAATGGAACAGTGCGGACCTTTCACCCTTCCTCATGCTGAGCCTGTCGAAGCACGAGGAAGGGCCAGTAAACCCTACTTCCCCTTACGGCTGGCCAGATAGTCGAGGGCCAGCAGCACATGGGTGCGGACGCCGACTTCGAGGACGGATTCGTCTATGTCGAAATAGGGCGAGTGATTGGCCGGGGCGGATTTGGCATCGACCGAGGGTTTGCGGCCACCGAGCTGATAGAACACGCCGGGGATCTTGCGGGCATAGAAGGAGAAGTCCTCTGAGCCGGTGACCAGATCGCCTTCGGACTCAACGTTCTTGGCACCGCCAGCGGCCTTGGTCAGGGTTGGCAACATGGCCTTGGCCAGATCCGGGTCATTATAGGTCACGGGGTAGGACGGGCTGTTCATGGTCAAGGTGGCGGTAGCGCCATAGCTCTCGGCCAGGTTCTGGACGGTCCTTTCCATGCGGGCAATGACGTCGGTGCGGCGCTCGTCGGTGAAGGTGCGCATGGTGCCTGACATTTTCAGCTCTTCGGGGATGATATTGTTGCGCACGCCGCCGTGGATGGTGGCGACGGTCAGGACGGTCGGCGAGGAGGTGACATTGATCTGGCGGGCGGCGATCTGGTTGAAGGCCGTGACAATCGAGGCGCCGAGCGAGACCACATCAACGCCGTCCCAAGGGCGCGCGCCGTGGGTCTGGCGACCCTTGAGGGCAATGTCAAAGCGGTCAGAGGCGGCATAGAAGCCCCCAGCCCGATAGTTCAGCTTGCCCAGGTCGCCGGGGCCAACATGGATGCCGAAAATGGCGGTGGGGGCGGGATTTTCCAGCGCCCCTTCGAGCACCATCTGCTTGGCGCCGCCAACCTCGCCCAGCGGCAGGCCCTCTTCGGCAGGCTGGAAGATCAGGACCACAGTGCCAGGGATGTTGGCGCGCATATTGGACAGGACCGTCGCGGCACCGAGCAGCATGGCGACATGGGTGTCGTGACCGCAGGCGTGCATGACGCCGACCGTCTGGCCATCATAGTCAGCGGTGACTTTGGAGGCGAAGGGCAGATCGGTTTTCTCAACGACGGGCAAGGCGTCCATATCGGCGCGCAGGGCCACGACGCCGCCGGGCTTACCGCCCTTGAGCACGGCCACGATGCCCGTAGTGGCGACCTTGGTGCGGACCTCAAAGCCCAGACGGGTCAGTTCGGCAGCGACGAGGGCCGAGGTGCGGAACTCGCGATTGCCCAGCTCTGGATGTTCGTGAATGTCGCGGCGCCAAGCCACGACCTTGGGCTGGACCGCACGCGCGGCGGCAAAGATGGCGTCTGATGAGGTCGCTGACCCTGCGGCCAGGGCCGAATTGGCGGTGAGGCTGAGCGCGGCAACGGCGGCTGCGGCAAGGATTCGCATGATCTTTCCCCTAAAAATCTGATGACGGACGATGGAGCCTTGCGGTTGCAGGGTCAAGGGCTGGCAAGGTTTCCCTTAGGTCAGACTTTCCCTTCGCTAAAGTCGTCTTAAACTAGGCTCATGACCGAACCGAAACTCGACCCCAATTACGACCCGCGCTCTGACGGAGCCATGCGCACCGAAGACCAAAAGGTCGTGCGGCCCAAGGATGCGGCTACCTTGATCATCGTGCGGCGCGACGCCGAAAAGCCGCGCCTTTTGATGGGGCGGCGCAATAAGGGCCATAACTTCATGCCCGGCAAATGGGTGTTCCCCGGTGGCCGGATCGACCGCAGCGACTTTCGCGCCCCCTATTGCGAGGACCTTCGCCCAGAGGTCGCGGCACGGGTCGAACAGACCGCGCCGCCTGCCCGCGCCCGCGCTCTGGCGCTTGCGGCTGTGCGCGAGACCTTTGAAGAGGTCGGGCTCCTGCTGGCCAAGCCCGCGCCGGTGCGGCCCGGTGCCGGTCCTTGGCGCGATTTCATGGCCTTGGGAGCCGAGGCCAATCTGGGGGCGCTGGACTTTATCGCCCGCGCCATCACCCCGCCCTACCGGCCCAAACGTTTTGACGCCCGGTTCTTTATGGCCGAGGCTGAGCATCTGATCAGCCTAGAGCGCGCGCCCGACTGCGGCGAGCTGGACGAGATCGCCTGGGTCGATCTGGACGAGGCCTTGGCGCTGGACCTGCCCAACATCACGCGGTTCGTGGTCCATGAGCTGGCCCTGCGCATCGAGGACCCTCACCGCCCCGCCCCCTTCGTGCGCTTCCTGCGCGGTGCGCGTCAGTTGAGCTATCTATGAGCGGCCCCGTTAAAACCAAGCCCGCCACGCCGCGCCATGCCGCCAGTCTGGTGCTGATCCGGCAGGGATCAGACGGACCTGAAGTGCTGATGGGGCGCAGGCCGCGCAAATCGGCCTTTGCGCCCGACGTGTTCGTCTTTCCAGGCGGGAAGCTGGACGAGGCTGACCGTGCGGTTCGCCCTTCCGTGCCCCTGTCCGAGGCCTGTATCCGCCTAACCGCCGCATCTCGGCGTCTGGCCCACGCGCTGGCGGCCGCGGCCCTGCGCGAGACCGAGGAAGAGACCGGGCTAATCTTGCCGCTAGCATCGGGCGCGGGGGCGGACTTTTCGCACCTGACCTTGATTGCGCGGGCCATCACCCCGACCGAAAGCCCGATCCGCTTTCATGCCCGCTTCTTTCAGGCCGACGCGGCGCTGACCGAGGGCAAGATGGAGGCCACGCCCGAACTGGCCGATCTGGCCTATCGCCCGCTGGCCGAGGCGCTGAAACTACCGATGTTCGATATTACCGAAGCGGTAGTGCGCCACGTTCAAGTTCCGACAGCTGGAGAGCCCGCCTTCCTGTTCACCTATCGCAATGGCGGCGCAAAACGCACCGGACTGCGATAATCTACTTCACAGCGTTGACATTGCCTGTTCGAAGGGTATTGTCCGCCCCTCTTGAATTTCCCGGTTCGCAGCGTGTGCGGCGAACCCCCGAAGGATTCGACCATGGCTAAACCGGCTTCAATCAAGATCCGTATGAACTCCACTGCGGATACCGGCTTCTTCTACGTGACGAAGAAGAACGCACGCACCAAGACTGAAAAGCTGGTGATGAACAAATATGACCCCGTCGTGCGTAAGCATGTCGAGTTCAAAGAAGGCAAGATTAAGTAGCGTCTTCGCCTCTTAAACGATCATACGCCCGGCCTCACCGCCGGGCGTTTTTGATTCTGGGCCTTGGGGCGCTTCACCCCTTGCCTTTTCGCGCAGACGGGACAGACTGTGAGTCCCTGATTAACAGCGAAAGGAGGTGATCCAGTGTCTCAATGTCGTATCACGAAGTCTCTGGAGAACTTCGGCGACGGAAACAGCCTCGGCTGACCCCTTGCTGAAGGTCAGCGACTTTGCTGACATTGCTGAACGCTGCGGAGAAAACCCTCCGCAGCGTTTTTCATTTGGGGGGACTAAGACCCCATCAGTTCCCGCCCAATCAGGAACCGGCGGATCTCGTTGGTGCCTGCGCCGATGTCGTAGAGTTTGGCGTCGCGCAGGAGGCGCTCGACGGGGAAGTCTTTGGTATAGCCTGCGCCGCCCAAAGCCTGGATCGCTTCTAACGCGGTTTTGACGGCGTTTTCGGAGGCCAGCAGGATCGCGCCGGCGGCGTCAAAGCGGGTGGTCTGGCCCGCGTCGCAGGCCTTGGCGACGGCATAGACATAGGCACGCGCCGAATTGAGGGCGACATACATGTCAGCGATCTTGCCCTGCATCAGTTGGAAACTGCCGATGGGTTTGCCGAACTGCTGGCGATCACGCACATAGGGCAAGACCACGTCCAGACAGGCCTGCATGATGCCCAGAGGCCCTGCGGCCAGCACGGCACGCTCATAGTCCAAGCCGCTCATCAAGACGCCTGCACCGCCGCCCACGGGGCCCATGACGTTCTCTTCTGGCACCTCGCAGTCCTCGAACACCAGCTCGCAAGTGTCAGACCCGCGCAT
>CANKPO010000152.1 GCA_947484535.1 Caulobacteraceae bacterium | reverse complement strand
CGCGCCCTCTTGGCGCAGAACATCTGGTCACACACCCTAGACAAATTGTCATCGGGTGCAATCAAACGGGTGATCAGGACCTTGATCATGTTAAGGGAACGCGGGTTAGAATGGGGTTGGATTGACGCCGCACGGTCGGCAGCGTCTAATCCTATCAGTCTTTTTTCGGAGTAGGTTGAGCAATGTCACTTGTGCCTTTTGATGATCGCGACGGCTGGATCTGGCTGGATGGGGAATTTGTGCCCTGGCGCGAGGCACAGGTCCACGTACTCACCCACGGCCTGCACTATGGCTCGGCTGTGTTCGAGGGCGAGCGCATGTATGGCGGCGAGATCTATCTGCTGACCGAACATACCAAGCGCCTGTTCCGCTCGGCCGAACTGCTCGATTTCGAAATCCCCTTCACGGTGGAAGAGATCGATGCCGCCTGTATCGAAGTTTGCGCGCGCAACGGCCTGACCGACGGCTATATCCGCCCCATCGCTTGGCGCGGGTCCGAAGTGATGGGCGTGTCGGCCCAGGCGAGCAAGATCCACGTCGCCATCGCGGCTTGGGAATGGCCCAGCTATTTCAAGCCCGAAGAAAAGGCCAAGGGCATCCGTCTTGGCCGCGCCAAGTTCCGCCGTCCTGCCCCTGATACGGCACCGGTCGAGTCCAAGGCCGCAGGTCTCTATATGATCTGCACCGTGTCCAAACATGCCGCCGAGCGCGAAGGCTATGCCGACGCCCTGATGCTCGACTATCGCGGCTATGTGGCCGAGGCGACCGGCGCCAACATCTTCATGGTGCGCGATGGGGTGATCCATACCCCGACGCCCGACTGTTTCCTCAATGGCCTGACCCGTCAGTCGGTGATCAAGCTGGCCAAGATGCGGGGCTTTGAGGTGGTGGAGCGGCACATCCTCGAAGAGGAACTGCCGACCTTCAGCGAAGTCTTTATCTGCGGCTCAGCCGCCGAGGTCACGCCGGTGGCGGAGATTGGCGAGTTCACCTACAAGCCCGGCAATATCTCTTTGTCGTTGATGGACGACTATGCCCGCATGGTGCGTCGCCAACCAATGGATATCTAGCATCCAATTTTGCAATTGCTGCGCGGCCGCCCTTGTTTGCGCAAAGGCGGCCCTTTTGCGTTGGGTCTCAGATCAGCCAGGTTTGCGGGCGTGGATAGGGCTTGTTTTGAGCCAGATAGATCAGGCCGACGAGGCAGCGCAGGGCGAAAAACAGGCTCAAGCCGAACAGGATCGCTGCTCCAAAAACCACGGCCGGGATGCCGACCAGCAGGATTGAGAGCGGAATGCCGATGCCGATCATGGCCAGTCCGATGATCGCCCAGCCAAAGAACATCCAGAAGGTTCGAATCTGGAACAGATAATGGCTGCGCAACATCGCCGAGGGGGTGTCGCGATTGGCATAGGCCAAGACCAGCCCGATCAGGACCGGGAAAAAGGTCGGAAACAGCAGGAACAGCACATAGGTGATGCCCGCGATCATTCGATCGTTCTGGACCAATGGCGGGTGTGGCGCTTGAGGCTCTGGCTGGGTGGATAGGTCGGTCATGATTGAGGTTCCCGTTTCGACCCCCATCGTCCTCCGAACCGCGTACAAGATCAAATTACGTCTTTGTCAGACTTGCGAACGGTCAAAATTAGCCAAAGCGACGTAACAATTTGCATTGGTGGAAATCTTGACGCGAGGTCAGTCTTCCCTATCCCCCGGAACTGTCTATCTTGTCGCTCAAGGAACAACAGGATGCCGCCCCAGCTGTGGGCGGGCACCATGGGCAGGAGGCTAATAGCCGTGAATTTCGATTATTCCGACGATCAGAAATTTTTGAAGAACGAGGCGCGCAAGTTCCTCGATGGTAACTGTACCTCGGCCCATGTGCGCAAGGTGCTGGACAATGCCGACCTATCCTATGACGCCGACCTCTGGAAAGGCGTTGGGGCTCAAGGCTGGCTCGGTGCCGCTATCCCTGAAGAACATGGTGGCCTGGGTCTTGGCCGGGTTGAGCTATGCGCCATTGCCGAAGAGCTGGGCCGGGCCTGCGCCCCCATCCCCTTCGCCTCGACGGTCTATTTCCTCGCTGAAGCCCTGATGATGGCCGGTTCAGATGCCCAAAAGGCTAAGTGGCTGCCTAAGATCGCGGCGGGCGATGTGATTGGTGCCTTCGCGACCTCTGAAGGTCCTGGCGTGGTCAATGCCGCCAACCTGCAGTCCAATGTTGTCGGCGGCAAGCTGACCGGCGTGAAGATCCCCGTCACGGACGGCGACATTGCGGATGTGGCCGTGGTGCTAGCCAATGAAGGCGGCAAGCCGGGTCTGTTCCTCGTTGAACTTGCGGGCGCGGGCGTGACGCGCGAGACCCTCAAGACCCTTGATCCAACCCGCAGCGTTGCCAAGATCACCTTCAGCGGTGCGGCTGCCGAACGTCTGGGCGATGCTGGCGAAGGTTTTGCCCTGACCGAGGCGGTGTTTGACCGCGCCGCCGTCCTCTTGGCCTTCGAGCAACTGGGCGGTTCGGACCGCTGCTTGGAAATGGCCAAGGATTACGCCATGGACCGCTATGCCTTTGGCCGCACCATCGCGGGCTATCAGGCGATCAAGCACAAGCTGGCCGACATGTATGTGAAGAACGAGCTTGCTCGTTCCAACGCCTATTTCGGCGCATGGGCCCTGAATGTCGGTGCGGCTGAACTTCCGATCGCGGCGGCTGCAGCACGCGTTGCCTCCAGCGAAGCCTTCTGGTTTGCCTCTAAGGAAAATGTCCAAACCCACGGTGGTATGGGCTTCACCTGGGCTGTGGACTGCCACCTCTACTATCGTCGCTCGCGCCAACTGGCCCTCGTGGCCGGGGCCCCAAAGGTCTGGAAAGAGCGTCTCGTCCAGCAGTTAGAACGTCGTAACGCGGCCTAGTCGCCGCGCCGAAGCGAACTATCTGAACTTCCAAATTTCCGCGCCGCCTATCGTGGCCCAGCGCTAGCCTCAAAAGACCGGAGACCATCATGGACTTCAACGACTCCCCCGAAGAAGCCGCCTTCCGCATCGAAGTGCGCACCTGGCTCGAAGCCAATGCCCCTAAGAAGGTCGACACCAAGAAGATGTCGGAGCCTGAAATCTTGAAGCTGGCCAAGGCTTGGCAAGCAACCAAGGCCGCCGCCCGTTTCACCTGCATGACCTGGCCCGAGGCTCTGGGTGGCCGCGGTGCCACCCCGATCCAGAACGTCATCTATAACCAAGAAGAGTCCAAGTTCGACGTGCCACGCGGCTTCTTCGACATCGGTCTTGGCATGTGCGTTCCCACCGTCATGGCCTTTGCCAATGACGAGACCAAGCAGCGCTTTGTGGCCCCTGCTGTGCGCGGCGAGGAAATCTGGTGTCAGCTCTTCTCCGAACCCTCTGCCGGTTCGGACGTTGCAGGCCTGCGCACCCGTGCGGTCAAGGATGGCGATGACTGGGTGATCAATGGCCAGAAGGTCTGGACCTCCGGCGCGCACTATTGCGATTTCGGCATCCTGCTCGTCCGTACCAACCCTGATGTGCCTAAGCACAAGGGTCTGACCATGTTCTGGATCGACATGAAGGCGCCCGGCGTCGAAGTGCGTCCAATCCACCAGATGTCGGGCGGTTCCAACTTCAACGAGGTCTATTTCACCGACCTGCGCGTCAATGACAGCCAGCGCCTCGGCGCGGTGGGAGACGGCTGGAAGGTCGCTCTGGTCACCCTGATGAACGAGCGTCTCGCCGTGGGTGGCTCTACCGGCCCGAACTATGCCGAGATCATGGCTCTGGCCCGCAGCACCGTCACCGAAGACGGCAATGCGCTGGCCAACGACGCCTTCCGTGAAAAGCTGGCCGACTGGTATGTGCAGGCTGAAGGTCTGAAGCTGACCCGCTTCCGCACCATGACCGCCCTGTCGCGTGGCCAGACGCCTGGACCTGAAAGCTCGATCGGCAAGATCATCTCGGCCAATCAGCTGCAGGACCTGTCCAACTCGGCGATCGAACTGGAAGATCAGTTCGGCATCATCACCGATACGGCCATTGCACCGATGGAAGCCGCCTTCCAGCAAAGTCTGATGTGGGCCCCAGGCCTGCGGATCGCCGGTGGTACGGATGAAATCTTGAAGAACATCATCGCCGAACGGGTTCTTGGCCTGCCGGGCGATGTCCGCGTCGATAAGGACGTGGCCTTTAAGGACATGCCAACCGGACGATAAAGACGGTCCCCGGTTCAGGCCGGGGCGGCCCCTTTATGGGGGGGTGGTCAAAGATCGCTGGCGCTTCCCTTGGGGGCGTCAGCGCCTGAGGCCCTTAGAGGCCTTCTGCCAATAGGGCGTTGCTCGCCGTCTCGATGCGGCTCTGCATCTCTTTCATAAACTCACCACGACGCAGGCCTGCAGGAATCGGTTCGAGAAATTCGAACACGACGGTGCCGGCATGTTTGGCAATGCCATTGGCTGGCCAATGGACGCCTGAATTGGTGGCGATCAGGGTGCAGGGCAGGTTCAGATCACGATAGAGCGCGGCCACACCCGGCTTATAGTCAGGCTCCGCCCCCGGAGCCTTGCGCGTGCCCTCTGGGAAAATCACTAACTGACGTTCTTGGGTGAAGCGCTCTTGCGCGTCTGTCACCATCTTGCGCAGGGCCTTGGCCGCAGCCCCCCGGTCGATCCAGATCATGGTCG
>CANKPO010000151.1 GCA_947484535.1 Caulobacteraceae bacterium | reverse complement strand
GCAGGTGATGGAAAAAGGAACAAAGCAGTGAACAAACCTCTTGGACGGGCCGGGACGGCCTTTGGTTTCAATCCTAACGACGATCTCAATGATCTGAGAATTTCTGAAGCCGCTGTTCCTCTGTTGGAACATGTGAAGCGCTTCATCGCTGAGACGGTCGAGCCGATGTCGGTCGAGTTTCACCGCTTGGGTGAAGGCCGCGCCGATCGCTGGAGCTATGCACCTGGCCAGCTCGAAGTGCTGGAAGCTGCCAAGGACAAGGCCAAGGCTGAAGGTCTGTGGAACTTCTTCCTGCCTGACGCCGAAACCGGCGAGGGCCTGAAGAACCTCGACTATGCCTATATCGCCGTTGAGCTGGGCAAGAACTCGCTGGCCTCCGAGACCATGAACTGCTCGGCACCCGACACCGGCAATATGGAAGTGTTGGAACGGGTCGGCACGCCAGCCCAAAAGGAAAAGTGGCTGAAGCCCTTGCTGAGCGGCGAAATCCGTTCGGCCTTCGCCATGACCGAGCCAAACCGCGCCTCTTCGGACGCTAAGAATGTCGGCATGACTGCCGTCCTCGAAGGCGACGAATGGGTCATGAACGGCGAGAAGTTCTACATCTCCGGCGCTGGCGATCCGCGCTGTAAGATCATGATCACCATGGTCAAGACCAGCCCCGACGCCGCCCCGCACAAGCAGCAGTCGCAGATCCTCGTGCCCATCGACACCCCGGGCGTCAAGATCCTCGGCCCCATGCACGTGTTTGGTGAAGACGATGCGCCGCACGGCCACATGCACATCCTGTTCGACAATGTGCGCGTGCCCAAAGAGAACATGTTGCTCGGCGAAGGCCGCGGCTTCGAGATCTCGCAACTGCGCCTTGGCCCTGGCCGTATTCACCACTGCATGCGCTCGATCGGTCAAGCCGAACGGGCTCTGGACCTGATGGTTCAGCGCGGCGTGTCGCGCGAAGCCTTCGGTCGCAAGCTGGCCTATCTGGGCGGCAACGTCGAGATCATCTCCCGCGCGCGGATCGACATCGAAGCCATGCGCCTGATGGTCCTCAAGGCCGCCAAGGCCATGGACGTGCTCGGCAATCGTGAAGCGCGCATCTGGGTCCACATGGTCAAGGCCATGGTCCCTGAGCGGGTTTGCCAGATCATCGACCAGGCTATGCAGATGCACGGTGCAACCGGCGTGTCACAGTGGACACCTCTGTCGCGCATGTATGCGGGCCAGCGCACCTTGCGCATTGCTGACGGTCCGGACGAGGTCCACCACCTGGTGGTCGGTCGTAATGAGATCCGCCAGTATGAAGGTGGGGCTGAAGACTCCACCTCCGGCGTCGTCTGGCGCAACTAGGCTTGAAAATCAGGCCGCCCGAGCAACGACCGCTCGGGCGGCTTTTTTCTAGGCGCTGTCCGTCCCCTCTTCTGGGGCTGCTAGGGCGCGCGTGATCTGATCTAAAACGGGATAGTTTTTAAGTGACACATACGGGTCTTGAGTTTGCGGGTTTTGAGTCCGCCGATACGGTCAGCGCGCGCCTAGCGTCCGTCGGCTATATCTCCACAGCGTCGATCTCCACCGCCGTCTATCTGGCCCACCATCTGCGCAAGCCGATCCTGATCGAAGGCCCTGCCGGTGTCGGCAAGACCGATCTGGCCCGGTCCCTCGCCCAGTCCATGGAATTCCCGCTCCTGCGCATGCAGTGCTATGAGGGCCTCGACGAGAGCAAGGCGCTCTATGAGTGGAAATATGGCAAGCAGCTGCTCTATACCCAGATCCTCAAGGAAAAGATCCACCACCTGATCGGCGATGCCGACGGTCTGGACGAGTCCTTCAAGAAGCTCGCGGGCTTCCAAGACCTGTTCTTCTCACGCGAGTTCCTCGAGCCTCGCCCCCTTTTGAAGGCCATGGAACAGGCCGGTGGCTCGGTGCTGCTGATCGACGAGATCGACAAGTCCGACGAAGAGTTCGAGGCCCTGTTGCTTGAGGTCCTGTCTGACTATCAGGTGACTGTCCCCGAGATCGGCACCATCGAGGCCATCGTGCCGCCGCTGGTGATCCTGACCTCGAACAATACCCGCGAGCTGGGCGACGCGCTCAAGCGCCGCTGCCTGCACCTGCATATCGACTTCCCCAATGCGGACCTTGAGGCTCGCATCGTGCGCTCGCGCGTGCCGGACATTTCCGAGCGCCTGCTGGCGCAACTGGTGGCCTTCATCCAACTGGTGCGGGACGAGAATATCCGCAAGCTGCCCTCGATCAGCGAGACCATCGACTGGGCCAAGACCTTGCTGCTGCTCCATGCGGACAGCCTTGATCCGGTCATGGTTCGCAACACGCTGAACGTGATCCTCAAGCGCCAGACCGACATTGCCGAGGTCAATAGCCAGGTTGATCAACTGGTGCGCAAGGTCCTGACCGAGCAGGCTGAATCGGCCTGATGGAGCGCACGCTCACCAACTATATCCGGGCCCTGCGCACCGCAGGCGCTGGCGTTTCGACGACCGAAGCCATTGATGCGGCGCGGGCGCTGGAGCTGGTCGGCTATCAGGACCGTGGGCTGCTGAAAATGTCTCTGGCCGCCGTTCTGGCTAAGTCGCAGGAAGAAGAGGTCCTGCACGACCGCCTGTTCGACCTCTATTTCAGCTATGCGGAGACCAAGCCGCCGCGTCAAAACCAGCAACAGAACCAAGATCAAGAGGACAGCGACAGCGCCTCTGACGGATCGGAGTCTGACTCCGAAGGACAGGACGAAGGCGGCCAACCGTCCAATGGTCAAAAACAGCCCGGCTCCGGCCAAGGCGGCGGCAGTGGTCAGGACAAGACCGGAGAAGCCGGCGAGGATGCGCCGCTGGACCTGCTCGAACTGGCCCAGTCCGGCGATGCGACCCGCATGGCGATGGCGATGGCTCAGGCCGGTGCCCGCGCCGATGTCGATCAGATCCGCTTTGCCACCCAGGTGCCCTATTTCGTTCGCCGGATGCTCGAAGAGCTCGGTGCCGAAAAACTCGACAAACAGCTTATGGACGCGCTGGACGAGCGGACCGAAGAGGGCACCGCCCGCGCCGAGGCCCTGATCGAGGCCCGCAGCACCCTGATGCGCAATGCCCGCGCCTATGTCGAAGCCCGGTTCGAAGTCTTTGGCCGCTCGGCCAGCGAAGCCTTCATGAACGAGGTGATGATGGACCGCGCTCTTGGGGCCCTGACCAAGAGCGATATGGAGCGGATGAAACCCATCATCGCCAAGATGGCCAAGAAACTGGCCGCCAAACATGCCCGCCGTCGCAAGGTGCGCAATCGTGGCCAGCTCGACCTGCGCCGCACCCTGCGCGCCAATGCCGGCAATGATGGCGTGCCCTTCGACGTGATCTGGAAGACCAAGCGCAAGGACAAGCCCAAGATCGTCACCATCTGTGACGTGTCCGGCTCGGTCGCGCGCTATGTGCGGTTCCTGCTGCTGGTGCTCTATGCCCTGCGCGAGAAGGTCACGGACCTCGAGACCTTCTGCTTCTCGAGCCATCTGGTCGATGTGAACCACGACCTTGAATCCCTGCCCTTTGATGCGGCGATGGACAAGATCCTGCGCGAGGTCGGCAATGGCAGCACCGACTATGGCCGCGCCTTTACGGACCTGAGCCGCCAATATGACAGCACCATCGATAAGCGCACGACCGTGCTGATCCTCGGGGATGGCCGCAACAACAATGGTGATCCGGCCATGGGCATCTTCCAAGACATTGCCGCCAAGGCCAAGCGGGTCATTTGGCTCTGCCCCGAACATCCGGCTAGCTGGGGTTCAGGCGACAGCGCCCTTTTGCAATATAAGCCCTTCTGCTCCAGCCTAACCCACTGCTCAACGGTGGCCGATCTGGAACATGCCCTTGACGACGTGCTGCTGGCCTACGGCTAGGCCCAACCAAGCGTAGGACCAACGACCATGAAGCTTGCCAAGCCCAGGTTCGATATCGGCCTCGCTACGAACAATCTGGAGCCCATGCTGGCCTTCTGGCAGGGCGAGGCAGGCGTGCCCTTTGATCATCTGTTGAAGATCCGGCGCGGGATGGATCAGCATCGGCATGACCTGATGGGCTCAGTCTTGAAGATCAACCATCTGGCCGATCCCCTGCCCCAGACCCCGCCGAGCGGCTATCGCGAGCTGCTGATCGCCCGTGAGGGCTTGGCCGCGCCCAAGGCACTGACCGACCCTGACGGTAATCGGGTCAGCCTTGTGCCCGTGGGCCATCTGGGCGTGACGCAGATCGGCGTGCGGCTGGCGGTTCGAGATCTGGAGGCCCAAAAGCGGTTCTATATCGAGGGTCTGGGCCTGCCGCCGTTGGACGGCCCCTCGGGCCTCGACTTTCGCGCCGGTGAGAGCGTTATCTTGCTGGAGCAGGATGATCAGGCCCCGCTGGGCGCCCCCTTCGAAGGCAGCGGCTGGCGTTATCTGACCTTGCAGTCCTTCGCCGTAGACAGCGACCATGCCCACGCGCTGGCCCATGGTGGACGCGAGGCTGCGGCCCCAAGAACCCTTGGCACCACCGCTCGCATTTCTATGGTCATGGACCCGGCCGGGAACTGGATCGAGATTTCCCAGCGCGCCTCGATCACCGGATCGCTGGAGCCGCGCTGAGGCTAATTCATTACCTCTGACGTCATTGACGAAACCACCCCCGCGCGGGACAGAAGACGTCAAACGGCGAGGCAAAGACGTGTCTGATCTGATCTCTCCCCCAACGACCAAG
>CANKPO010000150.1 GCA_947484535.1 Caulobacteraceae bacterium | reverse complement strand
GTCCAGAACGAGCCGCCCAAGCTGACCGGCTATCAGGCCTCGAACGCCTTGACGATCATGGTCAATGATCTGCCGCGCCTTGGACCGGTGCTCGATGCCGTGGTCGAGGCCGGGGTCAATCAGGTCAATGGAATCAGCTTTGGCCTTAAGAACGGCCAAGGGTTGGAGGATGCCGCGCGGCTGGCCGCCGTCAAGGCGCTGAAGGCCAAGGCCGATCTCTATGCCGGAGCCACGGGCCATAGCGGCGTAAGGCTGGTCAGCCTGTCCGAAGGCGGCGCCAGCCCGGAGCCTCGCCCGATGGTCATGATGGCCATGGCCAAGATGGGCGCGGACAGCGGCTCAACCCCGGTATCTGGCGGTGAATTGACCGTTCGGATCGATGTCAGCGGGGACTATGCGCTGGTTCCCTAGCCCCTAGCCCCTAGACCTTAGCCTTGAGGCCAGAGCCCGGCCTGAGCAAAGGCGGATTTCAGACGGATCTGCAGTTCGCGGCCGGGCAAGGCGTTCTGGCCCTCCATCGAGACCGCAAAGACCAGATCGCGCTCGGGGCTATTGAGCCGCCCGACCCACCAGCCGACATTGCGCGAGCCATCGGCTTGGCTAGAGCAGGTGCCGGTCTTGCCGCTCATCACCGACGCGCCGCGCGTCTCGTCGATCATGATCTTGGCGACGGTGGCCGTGGTCAGGGGGTTGCTTGAGAGGCGGTCTGCATAGAGGCGGTTCAAAAACTGGGTCTGCTGGCGGGTCGAGATGGTCAAGCCGCCGCCGACCTCTGGGCCAAGCCAGAACTGATCGACCGGACCGGCCGGATCGCGCGACCCATAGTCCATAGCCTTGAGCCGCTTGGCATAGGTCTCAGGGCCGATTTGGCGCGCCACCCGCTGAAACCACGGCACCATCGAGCGTTTGAATGCGGTCTCCAGATTGGCATCGATTTCCCAAGACTTCAGCGCCTGGGGCTTGCCATCCCACTTGATCACCTCGCCCGGCTTGATGACGCCCTCATCCAGCCCAATCAGGCTATTGGCGATCTTAAAGGTCGAACAGGGCGGCAGGGGCCTCATACAGGCGGTATTGGAGCCATAGACATAGACCTCTGCCCCCGTCGCGCGGTCGGTGATGGTCAGACAGGTCCCCAGCCCGCCGAAACTGGCATCGACGATGCTATTGAGCGCCTCGGCATTAATCGCAGGTACCTTGGCGGCGCCGGGCAGCAGGGCCTTCTGTTCCGGAGAGCAGGCAAAGATCCCCATGGCTGTCATCATCAAGAGGCTGAGCGCAGCGCGGCAGACTGACCTGTGGATCACAGGGACCTCCTTCAGAGGGAACTTAGCAAGGTGCAGGGACGGCCTATATCACCGCCCCCTATCCTTAGCCTATTTGCCGGTCCATTGCGGCGCACGTTTCTGAGCAAAGGCCATCGGGCCTTCGACAAAGTCCGCCGACTTGAAGAGCGCCGAGACGGCCGGATATTTGCCTTGGCCGCTGATCGCCTCTTCCAGCGTCTGTTCCAGACCCATCTGGATCGCCTGCTTGGAGGCGCGGATGGACATTGGGCTGCATTCGCAGATCATCTGGGCCCAGCGATTAGCGACGGCCATAAGCTGGTCATGGGGCGCGACCTCATTGACGAAGCCGAGCGCTGCGCCCTCTTCGGCCGAGACCCTGCGTGCGGTCAAGATCATGCCCATGGCCCGCTTCAGGCCGATCTGGCGCGGCAGACGGTGCAGGCCACCGGCCAAGGCCGCTAAGCCCACCTTCGGCTCTGGCAAGGCAAAGACCGCCTTGTCCGAGGCAATGATCAGGTCGCAGGCCAGAGCAATCTCAAAACCGCCGCCCATGGCGACGCCATTGACCGCAGCGATCAGGGGCTTGGTCAGGTCAAAGCGCGAGGTCAGGCCCGCAAAGCCGCTGGGGGGAGACCCCATCTTGCCGCCCGTCGCCTGGTGCTTCAGGTCATTGCCTGCCGAGAAGGCGCGGTCGCCAGCGCCGGTGACAATGCCCACCCACTGGTCAGGGTCGGCGGAAAAGTCGTTGAACACCTCATGCAGCTCAAAATGGGCTTCGGAATGGAGCGCATTCATCACGTCTGGACGGTTCAGGATGATGGTCGTGATCGGGCCGTTACGCTCGACCTTCACATGTTGATAGGCCATGGATCGTTTCCTCTTATGGTTATGGCTTAGGATATGACGGCTGCGGCGCGGGCGGTCAAACCGCCTTTAGGTCACGCATATAGCGCTTCCAATTTTCGACATAGTGCAGGGCTGAGCCGGTCAGCATCTGGATCTGGCCCTCGCTGACCTCGCGGACGACCTTGCCCGGCGCGCCCATGACCATCGAATTGTCGGGGATATCTTTGCCTTCGGTGATCAGACAATTGGCGCCGATCAGGCAGTTGCGCCCGATCTTGGCACCGTTGAGAATGATCGAGCCGATCCCGATCAGGCTATTGTCCCCCACCGTGCAGCCATGAAGCATGACCATGTGGCCGACCGTGACGTTCTTGCCGATGGTCAGGGGTACGCCGACATCAGTATGCAGGACGCTGCCATCTTGAATATTGCTGTTCTCGCCGATCTCGATGGGGTCACAGTCGCCGCGCAGGGTCGCGCCAAACCAGATGCTGGCATTTTTGCGCAGAATGACACTGCCGATCACCACCGCATTGGGCGCGATCCAATAGTCACCTTCAGGCGGCAGAACCGGGGCCTTATCGCCCAAACTATAGACCGTCATCCAGACATTCCTTTTTTCTTATAAAGTTCATGGTTAACCGCTCTGAAAGGCGCGTAGCATTATATTAGTCAGGTGATTCGAGATGGCCATAGCCCTTCGACCGTCACGTGATCAGCCCGCCTCGCCGAGACGGGTTTGGATTGGAAACAGCGGAGTGTCGCGTGTTTCGAACTGGGTTCAGGCGGTCCCATGGGCCGTACCGTTCAAGATCGCAAGAAGGGCCATCCGGCCCTGCCCCCAGCGTCGTCGCTGCATCCCATCCACATCTGACCAAAGGGCGGTCCATCGCGGACGCGCCCTTTTTTATTGCCCTTTTTTCAGTCCAATTGCGGAGGCTTCCATGACCAAAAGAGCCCTGAAGCGTATGGTGCGCGAAGGTGCGTTTGATGCCGGACAGTTTGAAGATCCAAAGGTTCGCCGCATGCCGGTCGAACGCGGTTGGTCTCCGATCGGTAGTCACGCCGCCGGACCCGACCGAGACGCGGACCGGGAACAGGGCTACGTCAAGACGATCAAACCCAAATCCATCGGTCAAAAACAGTTGATGGATGCCATCGACGCCAAGGCCATGGTGCTGGCCCTCGGCCCCGCAGGCACAGGCAAGACCTATCTGGCCATCGCCAAGGCTGTTGAGGCGCTAGAGGCCGGAACGGTGGGCCGGATCGTTCTGTCACGTCCTGCGGTGGATGCGGGCGAATCCATCGGCTTCCTACCCGGCGATATGGAGGACAAGCTGGCCCCCTATCTTCGGCCCCTGTTCGACGCGCTGGCGGATCGTTTGTCGATGAAGCGGGTTCGGGCCCTGATGGCTGAGGGGGCCATTGAGATCGCGCCGCTGGGCTTCATGCGCGGGCGCACCCTGAACAATGCTTTCGTCGTCATGGATGAGGCGCAGAACTGCACCTATGCCCAACTGAAGATGTTGCTGACCCGTCTGGGTTGGCATTCGACCATGGTGGTGACGGGCGACCCACACCAGTCAGACCTGCTTCCTGGCGTGTCTGGTCTGGCCGAGGTCGCCAACCGTTTCGAGGCGTTAGACAATGTCGCGGTCGTTCGGCTTGCCGATGTTGATATTGTCCGCCACCCGCTGGTGGCTGAGATGCTGGGCGTTCTCTAGTCCCCACCCAACCTAAAAGAATGGCGGGGGGTGAGAGCCCTCCGCCATTGTCGTTTAGCCGTTCAGGTCTTCGGCCAAGATGGCCATCTCGAACATATAGGAACCATCCTCGTCCTCATCTTCGAAGACCACGCCGATAAATTCATCCCCGACATAGACCTCAGCGGAGTCCTTTTGCTTAGGGCGAGCCTTCAGGTTCACCGTGGCATTGGCGAAGGTGGTCTTCAGGTGGGCCTCGATACGGGCCATAGCTTTGGCGTCCATGATAGGACCTCCTGCGGTTAGAAAGGGCTGTAGTCTCTTGAGCCGGACCCTAGCGTCATCCGCGCCCAGAGCAAGCCCCTAGACCTGGCTAAATGACATAGTCGTAGAGAGCTTCGGCAAGGGTGTGATCCATGGTCCGCGCGGGCTCTTCGTCGGTGGGACAGTTGACCAGACGGGCTGGAACGCCGGCCGCCGTGCAATGGGCCGGAACGGGCTTAAGTACCACCGAGCCAGACGCGACCTTGGCATAGTCACCGATTTCGATATTGCCCAGCACCTTTGCGCCCGCGCCCAGCAGCACGCCCCGGCCAATCTTGGGGTGACGATCCCCGCGCTCAGCGCCGGTGCCACCCAGCGTCACGCCATGCAGCATTGAGACCTCATCGCCAACCACCGCCGTCTCGCCGATCACGATGCCGGTGCCGTGGTCGAAGAACACGCCCGATCCGATCACCGCGCCTGGATGGATATCGACCTGAAACAGCTCCGAACAGCGGCTCTGGAGATAGAAGGCTAGCGTGTCACGACCCTGAGCAAACAGCCAATGGGCCACGCGGTAGGTTTGCAGGGCTTGGAAGCCCTTGAAGAATAGAAATGGCTGGACGTAGCCTTTACAGGC
>CANKPO010000149.1 GCA_947484535.1 Caulobacteraceae bacterium | reverse complement strand
GGCGCGGTCACACCCCTCGGCGGCCAGCCGCTCGGCAGCCGCCAAGATGCCACTGACCGGACCGGCGTGAGGGCTGGGATCAAGAACAAACGGCAGGCCATAGTCACCCCCTGCGGTCAGAACGCTCGATGCCCCCAGCGCGCGGGCCAAATCGGCCACCCGGTCCACCGCCCTTTGTCCGCCCCAGTCCAGCAAGGCCTTGTCTTGACCCATGCGCGAAGAGGCCCCGCCGACCAGTATGGCTGCCCCAAGCCGACCCACTGCCGGGATCGCCTTGGGCAGGAGTAGGTCCTGCTGCTCTTGAACCAAGGACACCATCCAGCGGCGCACCGCCCTCAGCCGCACGGTCGTCTTAAGGTCTTGGTGAACCGACATCCAAAAGGAGCGCTCTATACGCACTTGACGGGGCAAGACCCGCACGAGACTTGGCATCTGGGCCGCCATGAAGGTGGGCAAGACCCCCAGTCCGGCACCCGCCAGCACCAATTCCATCTGGGCGCGGATCGACGAGCTCATTAGCCGGGGGCGCAGGTCGGGCAGGACCTCATCCAGATAGCGCAGCTCCGGCGCATAGATCAGATCATCGACATAGCCGACCAGTTGATGATCGCGCAGGGCCTCAAGGCTGTTGGGCTGACCCCATTGGGCCAGATGGGCACGGGAGCCATAGAGCCCCAGCTCATAGTCGGTCAGTTTCTCGACCATGAGCCGCGCCGATCTGGGCGGGCTCAGGGTCACCGACATATCCACCTCGCGCATAGACGGGGACAGGGAGCCGGAATTGGAGACCAGCTCGATGATCAGGCCCGGCTGGGTGCGAATGAAGGCGGGAAGGGCAGGTGCCAAGATCTGGCCTCCAAAGCCTTCGGACACGCTGATCCGCACCGTCCCGGTTACGCCATCAGACCCATCGGCTTCGCTGGCCGTATCGATGGCCGTTTCGACCGACAGGCCCGCTTCACGCAGACGCGCGCCCGCTGCTGTCAGTTGCAGTCCCTTAGGCGAGCGCACCAAAAGGGTGGACTTTAAGCTGGCCTCCAGCCGCTGTATCCGCCGCCCCACCGTGGTTGGGTCCATATGCAGGCGCAGGGCCGCCCCCGCCAGCGACCCACTGCGGGCAGCGGCCATAAAGACCCGAAGATCGTCCCAATCCTTCATGGCTTAAGCCTAACTGCAAAATTGCAGTCTTAGCACGGAATATTTGCAGCATACGTCAGCCGGGCAAAATGCTAGCCAGTGGCTCAAGACCTTCAACACCAGACCTCATCCGGAGACGCCCCATGCGCGACATCCCTCATTTCGTGAACGGCCAGAGCCTGATCGGCACCTCAGGCCGCTTTGGCGACGTCTTCAATCCCAGCACCGGCGAGATCCAAGCGCGGGTCCAGTTCGCCACCGATGCGGAAATGGATCTGGCCGTTCAGGCCGCCGCCAAGGCTCAAATCGGCTGGGCCAGCACCAATCCCCAGCGCCGCGCCCGCGTCATGTTCGACTTTAAGCGTCTGCTCGAAGACAATATGACGGAGTTGGCCGAGCTTCTGTCCTCCGAGCATGGCAAGGTCATTGCCGACTCCAAGGGCGATATTCAGCGCGGCTTGGAAGTGATCGAATTTGCCTGCGGCATCCCTCACCTCTTGAAGGGCGAATATACCGAAGGGGCAGGCCCGGGCATTGACGTCTATTCTATGCGCCAGCCCTTGGGCGTGGTGGCGGGCATTACCCCGTTCAACTTCCCCGCCATGATCCCCATGTGGATGTTTGGCATTGCGGTCGCCACCGGCAATAGCTTTATCCTTAAGCCCTCAGAGCGCGATCCTTCTGTGCCCGTGCGTCTGGCCGAACTGTTCATGGAGGCCGGTGCCCCGGCTGGCGTCCTAAACGTCGTTCACGGTGATAAGGCTGCGGTTGATGCGATCCTGCACCACCCTCTGATCAAGGCCGTTAGCTTTGTCGGCTCGTCTGACATTGCCCAATATGTCTATTCCACCGGGGCTGCCAACGGTAAGCGGGTCCAGGCCATGGGCGGGGCCAAGAACCACGGCATCATCCTGCCCGACGCCGATCTCGATCAGGTGGTCAAGGACCTGTCCGGCGCGGCCTTCGGCTCCGCCGGTGAGCGCTGCATGGCCCTGCCCGTCGTCGTTCCCGTCGGCAAGAAGACCGCCGATGAGCTGCGCGAGCGGATGGTCAGCGAGATTCAGTCCCTTCAGGTGGGTGTCTCCAACGACCCTGCCGCCCACTATGGCCCCGTCGTCTCCTCCGCCCACCGAGACAAGATCGCCTCCTATATCCAGATGGGTGTCGATGAGGGCGCGGAACTGGTCGTCGATGGCCGAGGCTTCAGCCTTCAGGGCTTCGAAAAGGGCTTCTTCATTGGCCCCAGCCTGTTCGATCAGGTCAAGCCAACCATGCAGTCCTATCGCGAAGAGATCTTCGGCCCCGTGCTGCAGATCCTGCGCGCCGAGACCTTCGAAGAGGCCCTGACCTATCCGTCGGACCATCAGTACGGCAACGGCGTGGCGATCTTTACCCGCAATGGACGCGCCGCCCGTGAATTTGCCGCCCGCGTTGATGTCGGTATGGTCGGGATCAATGTGCCCATCCCCGTGCCCGTCGCCTACCACACCTTTGGCGGCTGGAAGCGCAGCGCATTTGGCGACACCAACCAGCATGGCATTGAAGGCGTGAAGTTCTACACCAAGATCAAGACCATCACGGCGCGCTGGCCCGAAGGGGCTGTCGAAGATTCGGCCTTTGTCATTCCAACCATGAAGTGAGACCGGCATGGACTTTGCCCTGAGCGAAGATCAACGCGCCATCCAAGACCTTGCCGCCGATTTCGCGGCGGCCGAAATGGCCCCCTTCTCGGCCCAGTGGGACGAGGAGAGCCACTTCCCGGTCGATGTCATGCGCAAGGCCGCGACCCTCGGCTTTGCGGGCATCTATGTGCGTGAGGATGTGGGTGGCACGGGGCTGGGGCGATTGGATGCGGCCCTGATCTTCGAGGCCCTGTCCAAGGGGGATGTCTCGACGGCGGCCTTCATGTCGATCCACAATATGGCCTCATGGATGATCGACCGGTTCGGCTCTGAGGTCCTGCGCCAAAAATATCTGCCGCGCCTGACCAGTATGGACCTGATCGCCAGCTACTGCCTGACCGAGCCGGGGGCAGGATCTGACGCGGCCAGCCTCGCAACCCGCGCGGTGCTCGACGGTGACCACTATGTCCTGAACGGGACCAAGGCCTTTATTTCTGGGGCAGGGGTATCGGACCTCTATATCGTCATGGCCCGCACGGGCACCGCCGGACCCAAGGGCATCTCGACCTTCGTCGTTGAGTTGGGTACGCCGGGCCTGTCCTTTGGGGCCAATGAGCGCAAGATGGGTTGGAAAAGCCAGCCCACCGCCATGGTCAATTTCGACAATGTTCGGGTGCCGGTTGAAAACCGTATCGGCAACGAGGGCGAAGGTTTTCGTTTTGCCATGATGGGCCTAGACGGCGGGCGGCTCAATATCGCCGCCTGCTCGCTGGGCGGCGCGGCGCTGGCGCTGGAAACGGCCAAGGCCCATCTGGAGACCCGCAACCAGTTCGGGCACCCGCTCAAAGACTTCCAAGCCCTACAGTTCAAGCTGGCCGACATGGCCACCGATCTGGAGGCCGCAAGGCTGATGGTCTATCGCGGCGCCGATGCCATGGATCAGGGCGATCCGCGCGCCACGCAATATTGCGCCATGGCCAAGCGCTATGGCACCGATGTCGGCTTTGATGTGGCCAATCAGGCGCTGCAACTGCATGGCGGCTATGGCTATCTGCGCGACTATCCGCTGGAGCGCATTGTCCGCGACCTGCGGGTCCACCAGATCCTCGAAGGGGCCAACGAGGTCATGCGCGTGATCATCGCGCGGGAGCTGTTTCGTCCATGAGTGAGGCTGTCCTCGTCCACCGAGAAAAGGGCGTTGGACGCCTGACCCTGAACCGGCCTGAGGCGCTGCATGCCCTGACGCTGGACATGTGCCAGATCATGACAGACACGCTTCTGGGTTGGCGCGATGATCCGGCAGTCGAGCTGGTGCTGCTGGACCATACCGGCCCACGCGGCTTTTGCGCAGGCGGCGATATTCGCATGCTGGCCGAGAGCGGGGCGGGCGACGGGGCCGAGGCGCGGGCCTTTTTCCATCTGGAATATCGCCTCAACCACCTTTTGATGACCTACCCCAAGCCGGTCGTCGCCCTGATGGACGGGGTGGTGATGGGCGGCGGCGTCGGTATTGCCCTGCCCGCCCGCCACCGCGTGGCCACAGAGCGCACCACCTTTGCCATGCCTGAGACCGGCATTGGCCTCTTTCCCGATGTCGGCGGCGGCTGGCACCTACCGCGCCTTGCCGGACAGACGGGCTATTGGCTGGCCCTGACGGGGGCAAGGATCAAGGCAGCGGACTGCTTGGCGCTCGGTCTTGCCACGCACTATGTCGAAAGCGCCAAGCTCGAGGCCCTGAAAGCAGACCTGATCGCCGCCAGCGGTCCAGACCAGATCGCCTCAACCCTCGCCGCCCATGAAACCGACCCCGGCCCCTCGCCGCTCGATCCGCAGCGCGCCATCCTCGACGATTGTTTCAGCGCCCCCACCGTCGAGGCGGTGATGGACCGGTTAGAGCGCGATGAGAGCGACTGGGCCAAAGCGCAGTTGACGAGCCTAAAGACCAAATCACCCCAGACCCTCAAGGTCGCCCTACGCCAGCTCCAG
>CANKPO010000148.1 GCA_947484535.1 Caulobacteraceae bacterium | reverse complement strand
GCCTGCCACGAGGATTGAGGGTCTATCCGTCATGATTTTCCTGCACCGGTTGGGCTATGATGTCCGATCATAGGTTTCATACAGCAAGGTGGGCGCAGTAGAAACTGGGCTCGATCCATGGCAAACAGTCACTGGATACGGCGAGGATGCGCCGATTGCAGCGCGTTAGGCGAGCCATGACCCTTCTTGTAACCGGTGCGGCAGGATTTATTGGCCGGGCCGTGTGCGAAAGGCTCCTCATATCGGGCCAAGAGGTCATCGGCGTCGACAGTTTCAACGCCTATTATGATCCCGCCCTGAAAGAGGCCCGCGCCGCGACCTTGAGCCCTCACAAGGGTTTCAGGATGGTGCAGAAGGATATTGCCGATACCGATGCCATGGCGGCGCTGGTCAAGGATAGTGGCGCAGAGTGCGTCGTCCATCTGGCCGCCCAGGCGGGCGTGCGCCACTCGATCGACAATCCCTTTGCCTATGCCCATTCCAACCTGACCGGTCATCTCAGCGTGCTGGAGGCCTGCCGCCATGCGCCGCGCCTGAACCATCTGATCTATGCCTCGTCCAGCTCGGTCTATGGTGACCGCCCCTTGAACGGTCAGGGCTTTAGCGAAGAGGACCCGGCCATTGCCCCGGCCTCGCTCTATGCCGCGACCAAGCGGTCCTGCGAGTTGATGAGCGCCTCCTATGCCCATCTCTATGACCTGCCCCAATCGGGCCTGAGGTTCTTTACGGTCTATGGTCCATGGGGACGGCCGGACATGGCCTATTACAGCTTCACCCGTGAGATCCTAGCCGGACGCCCCATCAGCGTCTTTGGGCAGGGCAAAATGGCGCGCGACTTCACCTATGTGGACGACATTGTCGACGGCATCCTAGGCCTGATCCCCTGCCCGCCACCGGGCAAGGGGGCTGAGCGCCATCAGGTCTATAATATTGGCGATAGTCAGCCCGTCGGTCTGATGAAGATGATCGAGATCCTCGAACAGGCCATCGGCATCCCCGCCAAGAAGATCTTCACCGATATGCAGGCCGGGGACGTCACCGCGACCTATGCCGATATTTCCAAGATCGCAGCGGTCACGGGCTATCATCCGACCACCCCTCTTGAGGTCGGCCTACCGCGCTTTGTCGAGTGGTACCGGCGCTATACCACCGACGCCTAGGCAATCTGCGCCGAGTCAGAACCGCCCCCCGGCAAGATCGGTTGACCAAAACGTGGTCGTCAAAAGTCGGCGATAAAAAATATCTAACCATTACAGTTGGGTAAGAGATCATCGATCAGGGCCATGACTGGCTCTGATCTTGCTCCGGCCATGGGATCGACAGGTCCTAGCCGGAGCCCCTCATGGCCCTCACCTACCCCATCCGTCCCGTGGCCCCGCCCATCAGCCGCTTTGTTCCGCGCCTGTTTGACGTGCTGGTCGCGACCTTGATCTTCACGGTCCTGACCTAGAACGCTAGTCCTCGGCCACCGAACCGGGCAGGCGTGAACGGCTATTGAGCCACATGACCCCCAACAGATCGGACAGCGAGGCCCAGAGCCTGCCCAGATTGGTATATTTCGATGCCCCGGCCATGCGCGCGCGGTGTCCCACCGGCTCGAACGCGACCTGATAGCCTTCGCGGATCATCAGAGCGGGCAGATAGCGGTGGATGTGATCAAAATAGGGCAGGCGCAAAAAGGCCTCGCGCCGAAAGGCCTTTAGACCACATCCGGTATCTTCGGCTCCGTCCTTGAGCAGGCGCTTGCGCACGCCGTTGCCGACCTTTGACGCAAACTTTTTGGCCAGGCTGTCCTGTCGCTTGACCCGCTGCCCCCCGATCAAGGCCACCTGATCAGGGCTTGCCACGAGACGCGCCGCCAGACGCGGTGCATCGGCTGGATCGTTCTGGCCATCACCGTCCATGGTCACGACGATGGCAGCGCGGGCGGCCAAGATACCGGTGCGAACCGAACGGCTCTGACCACTATTGCGCTGATGGGACAGGACCCGAAGGCTCGGCAATTCCGCCTTCAGGGCGATCAGATCGGCTCTCGTCGAATCGGTGCTGGCATCGTCGACGAAAATCATCTCATAGGCCTGACCGGCAAAGGCAGCGGCAATTTCGCGCGCCAGAGGGCCGACATTGCCGGTCTCGTTAAAGACCGGCACCACGATGGAAACGTCAGGGGTCATGGGTTCCTATCCAAATTCGCTCCTCTCATAGCCGGTTTCGGTGGCCAAGGGCAGTGGGGCGATGCAAGACCAAGACGGATGCAATTTTCGGCGCTATCTTGGCCCCATGATGTACTCTCTACTGGATCGTTGGTCGGGCGGTGTGCGCGGCCCCCTCTTGGCGGCGTTGATCGCCCTGATCGCTGGCCTGCCGGGCGTCTTCGCTCTGCCGCCGCTGGATCGCGATGAGTCGCGCTTTGCTCAGGCCACTGCGCAGATGCTCGAGACCCGCGACTTCGTCAAAATCAACTATCAGGACCAGCCGCGCGATAAGAAGCCCGTCGGCATCCATTGGCTTCAGTCGGCCGGTGTCAGTCTCTTTTCCGGCGTAGAGGCCCGCCAGATCTGGGCCTATCGAATCCCGTCATTGCTCGGAGCCATGCTGGCCGCTGCCGCCTGCGCTTGGGGCGCGGCGGCCTTTTTCGGTCCGCGTGGGGGCCTGATCGCCGGGGCCGTTCTGGGCGCAAGTTTCCTTCTGTCCACCGAGGCCTCCATTGCCAAGACCGACGCGGTCCTTTGCGGCACCACAACGCTCGCCATGGCCGCCTTGGGCCGTCTCTATGCCGCCTCGCGCGGTCTAGGAACCGAGGGATGGCGAACGCGCATCCTGTTCTGGCTGGGCCTGTCCGTAGCGACGCTGGTCAAGGGCCCGATTGGGCCGATGGTGGTAGCCCTTGCTGGCCTTGCTCTCTGGGCCGCAGATCGCAAGGCGCCGTGGGCCAAGGATCTTGGGTGGATCTGGGGTCTGGTGATCTTTGCTGCCATTGTCGGGCCATGGGCCATTGCCATTACCGTGGCGACGGACGGCGCCTTCTGGGGCGCGGCCATCGGCGGAGACCTGGCCCCCAAGCTGGCCGGAGGTCATGAGAGCCATGGCGCACCGACGGGTCTTCATACCCTGCTTGCGCCCTTCTTGACCTTCCCGACGGGCTTCTTGCTTCCAGCAGCCCTGATCTTGGGCTGGACCCACCGCAAGGAGCCGGGCGTGCGGTTCGCCCTTTGCTGGCTGATCCCCTCTTGGCTGGTGTTCGAAGCCATGCCGACCAAGCTCGTCCACTATACCTTGCCCACCTACGGAGCCTTAGCTTGGCTGATCGCAGCGGCGAGCCAGCAGCAGATCGGACGCGTCGGTCGCTATGGCGGCGCGGCCCTGTCGGTGCTTTGCGCAGCCCTGTTCGCGACCGTGAGCATCTTGGCCCTAGCCCGCTATGGCGGTCCCGGCGACCTGACGGCTTCGGCCCTCAGCGCGGCCCTCTTTGCAGCAGCCGGTCTTGCAGGCGCCGTGCTGATGGTCCGTAAGGCCCCCGTCGCGGCCTTGGCGGTGGCGGGTGGACTGGGTATTGCCGCCCACGGCGTGCTGGCAGGCGTTCTGGTGCCCGGGCTCGATCCGCTGTTGCTTTCCAGTCGTACCGCAATGGCGCTTGATCGGGTGGGTCTGGCCCCGCGCTCGGGCCTGATCACGGGGCCGGTGACCGTGGCAGGCTATGCCGAGCCCAGTCTGGTCTTTGCCCTCGGTACCAATACGATCTTGGCCGATGGAGCCGCTGCCGCCACTGCGCTTGCCCAAGGTCGCCCTGCCATCGTGGAAAGCCGTGAACAGGCTGATTTCGACAAGGCCATGGCCCGCGACAAAACAAGAGCCGAGAGGGCGGAAACCGTCTCGGGTCTGAACTATTCCAATGGCCGAGAAACGACCTTGACCCTCTATCGCCCCCTATCCGACGTCGCCATTTCGGAGCCTCGCTAATGTCTCGCTTCATTACAGTGGTCGAGGTTGGACCCCGCGACGGTCTGCAAAATGAAAGCGTTCTGCTCGAGCCAGCAGAAAAGCTCGACTTCATCGCCCGGCTTGAGGCCTGCGGCGTAAAGCGGATCGAGACCGTCTCCTTCGTCAATCCGCGCCGCGTGCCCCAGATGGCCGGAGCCGAAGAGATCGCCGCCGCGCTGAGCCCCACCATGGGCCGGTCCCGTATTGGCCTTGTTTTGAATCTTAAGGGCTGGGAGCGCGCGGTGGCTTCGGGCTGCGATGAGGCCAATGTCGTGGTCTGCGCCAGCGATGGGTTCGGCATTCGCAATCAAGGCTCGACGACCGACGAACAGATGACGGTCCTTGCGCAGATTATGGGCCTGAAGAAGACCCAAGGCGGCCCGCCCGTGACCATGACCCTCTCCACCGCCTTCGGCTGTCCCTTTGACGGTGAGATTGCCCAGGATAGGGTCGCCAGCCTCTGCGCAGAGGCAGCGGCTCTTGGGGTTGATGAGGTGGCCATTGCCGATACGATCGGAGCGGCGGATCCTTGGATGGTGCGGCGGCGCGTAGAGGCTGTCCGCAAGGTGATTGGCAACAAGCCCCTTCGCCTCCACTTCCATGACACAAGAAATACCGGCCTTGCCAATGCCTATGCGGGCGTTGAAGCGGGGGTGGACATCTTAGATGCCTCCTGCGGCGGGATCGGCGGCTGTCCCTTTGCGCCGGCCGCGACCGGCAATATTGGCACCGAGGATCTGGTCAATATGCTGCATCGGGGCGGG
>CANKPO010000147.1 GCA_947484535.1 Caulobacteraceae bacterium | reverse complement strand
GCCGCACGCGAACGCCCTTTGCCCGCGACCGGGACCGGATCATCCACGCCTCAGCCTTTCGCCGACTGAAGGAAAAGACGCAGGTCTTTGTCGCCCATGAGGGCGATCATTTCCGCACCCGTCTGACCCATTCGCTTGAGGTCGCTCAGGTCGCGCGGTCCATCGCCACGGCCATGGGGCTGGATGCGGATCTCAGCGAAACCATCGCCTTGGCCCATGACCTTGGCCACCCACCCTTTGGCCATGCGGGCGAGGATGAGCTGCAAAAGGGCATGGAGCCCTATGGCGGCTTTGATCACAATGTCCAGACCTTCCGCGTGGTTGCCAAGCTGGAGCACCGCTATCCCGACTTTGAGGGCCTGAACCTGACGTGGGAGACGCTGGAGGGGATCGTCAAACATAATGGCCCGGTGATCGATAAGCTCAGCCGCCCGTCTTGGAGCGCCATTGCCGAGTTCAATGCCGACTATGATCTGGGGCTTGGAACCTGGGCCTCGGCAGAAGCGCAGGTCGCGGCCCTCGCCGATGACATTGCCTACAATAATCACGATGTTGATGACGGCTTGGCGGCGGGCCTGTTCCAGATCGAAGAACTGCTCGACATCCCCTTGATTGGCCCACAGTTACGCGCCGTTCAGGCCGAACGTCCGGGGCTCGATGACCGCCTGACCCGGCTCGAGGCTGTGCGGCGGATGATCGGGGTGATGGTCAATGACGTCATGGCCGAAACCCAGCGCCGGGTCATCGCCGAAAAGGTGGATTCGCCCGATGCCGTTCGGCACATGTCGCGCGCTCTGGTCGCCTTCTCCGCCGACATGGCCGAGGATCTGGCCGTCCTACGCGCCTTCCTCCACACCCGCATGTATCACCACTGGCGCGTCAATCGCACCCGTAGCCAAGCACGCCGTATCCTTGCCGACATGTTCCAGCTCTTCATGGAAGAGCCTGACGTTCTGCCGCGCGAATGGCTCGTGCGGGCCCAGGAACGGGATGATGTGGGCAAGGCGCGCGTGGTTTGTGACTATATTGCCGGCATGACCGACCGGTTCGCGATCGAGGAGCACCGCAAGCTCTTCCAGCTTGAGATCTGGAACTGAGCAGCGCGCAAAGCCATCAGTTCAGCCTAGGGCGCGGGTCGGCTAGACTATGGCTCTAGCGAGCGATTCGATTCGCTTGCCCCTTTTGTTTTGATGATGGCCGTTTCGGCTTTCGGAGCCCCTGCGATGTCTGAATTCGATCGCGGCGCCTACACGCCACAGACCGACTCTCCCCTGTCTTTCGACGCGCGGACAACGCGGCGGCCAGGTGGGCGTCCCTTGCCGATGGCCCTGTTGGTCAGTTGCTTGATCCTAACGGTTCTGGTCGTGGCCATTGTTCTGTTCTATCGCAGCGGCGTGCGCAGCGCCGGTCAGGCCCCGCAGCCTGTCGGTGCGCCAGTAGCAGCCATGAAAGCGGCGCCATCAGCGGCGGACCAGCCGGTCGATGCCGCTGCGGGTCTGCAGGTCTATAAGGCTGAGGCACCCGAAGCCGTCGAGCCGCCCCCCACCTTCACCCCCGGTCCAGAGCAACCTGGCGCTCGTCCTGCCGCGACCGCAGCGGCTCCCTTACCTGCGGCTGCACCAGCGACCACGGCTCCTGTGGCCGGCGCGCCCTTGCCCGTCACGCCCCTGCCGGTGAAGCCGCTTCCGGTTAAGCCCTTGCCCGTTAAGCCACTTGCTGCGCCAGAAGTTCAGCCCAAGCCCGCACCCGCCGCGCCGGTCGCGGTCAAGGCTCCCACTGTGGCCAAGCCCGTGGCCGCAAAGCCCGTCGAAGCCAAGCCTGTGGTCGCCAAGCCTGCCGCCACGCCGCCAGCGGCCAAGGGCAATGTGTCTATTCAGATCGGTGCCTTCTCGACGGCGGCGCTGGCCGATAAGGGCTGGAGCGATATTGCCAAGGCCTTCCCCAAGCCCATGGCGGGCAAGACCAAGTCGGTCGTGCCGCTGCAAAAGGATGGGGGAACGCTCTATCGCACCGCCATTGGCGGCTTTGCGTCAAAGGCCGATGCCGATGCCTTCTGCACCAGCCTCAAGGCGGCGGGGAAGACCTGTTTCGTTAAGGCCAACTAGGAACCTGACACCATGACCTCACGGGCCTGTATCCTTGGCTGCGCTGGACCGGTCCTGAGCGATCAGGAACGGGCCTTTTTCCGCGATGTGCGGCCGTGGGGGTTCATCCTCTTTGCCCGCAATATTGAGACGGCGGACCAGACCCGCGCCCTGATTGCGGCCCTGCGAGAGGCGGCCGATGATGAGGGGGCCTTGGTCTTTGTCGATCAGGAGGGGGGGCGGGTTCAGCGCCTGCGCCCACCGCTCGCGCTCAATCGGCGTCCAGCTGAGCCGTTCGGCGCGCTCTATGCGACCGATCCAGCAGCGGCCTTAGAAGCGGTGCGCTTAAACCATCGGCTCTTGGCCCATGAACTGACAGCCCTCGGCTTTGATGCCGATTGCGCGCCTTGCCTCGACCTGCGCCATCCCGGTGCGCACGACATCATTGGCAACCGTTCCTTTTCGCAGGATCCGGTCGCGGTTGCCGCTCTCGGGCAAGCGGCGATGGATGGTCTGATGCAGGGCGGGGTCGCGCCCGTGATCAAGCATATTCCCGGCCATGGCCGGGCCTTTGCCGACAGCCATCTGGAATTGCCCGTCGTTGAGACCCACCGAGCGGAACTCGAGGCCAGTGATTTTGCGCCGTTCAAGGCCCTCAAGGCCGCGCCCATGGCCATGACCGCCCACGTCGTCTTTACAGCCATTGATCCAGCGGCCTGCGCCACGGTGTCCGCCACCGTGACCCAAGAGATCATTCGCGGCCATATGGGCTTTGACGGCCTGTTGATGAGCGACGATCTGTCGATGAAGGCCCTAGGCGGCAGCTTTGCCAGCCGTACCCACGCCTCGCTGGCGGCGGGGTCTGACGTCGTGCTTCATTGCAATGGCGATCCCACCGAAATGGCTGAAATCGTCAGCAAGGTTCCCGAACTGTCTGGCCGTGCCGCTGAACGGGCAGCCGCCGCCCGGGCCTGCGCCCGTCAGGTCCAGCCCTTCGATCCCGCCGGGGCCGAAGCCTATCTGGCCCGCTTGGGGCTGGCAGGCGCTACCGCATGAGCACAGGCTTTCAGCCCAGTCTCGATTTTGAAGCTGCCGCTTCGGCGGCGGAAGATGGCGACGCGCTGATTATCGACATTGAGGGCTATGAAGGCCCCCTGCATGTGTTGCTGGCTCTGGCTCGCACACAGAAGGTCGACCTGATGAAGCTATCGGTCATGAAGTTGGCCGAACAATATCTCGCCTTCGTCAATCAGGCCCGCCGGGTCCGGTTCTCCTTGGCGGCGGACTATCTGGTGATGGCCAGTTGGCTGGCCTATCTGAAATCACGCCTGATGCTGCCTAAGCCAGAGCGCAAGGCCGAGGAGGGGCCACCGCCAGAAGATATGGCAGCGGCTTTGGCCTTTCGGCTCGCCAAGCTAGATGTCATGCGCCGCGCGGTGGAAGAGCTCAATAGGCGCCCGCAGCTTCGCCGTGACGTCTTCATGCGCGGCGACCCGCAGGCGGTGAAGATCGTCTCTCACAGCCGCCTGACGGGCGAGCTTTACGAACTGGTTCAAGCCTATGTCGAACAGCGCCGCCGCGAAGTGGTGCGTTACTATCATCCCCGCGCCCCGCAGGCCTATCCGTTGGACGATGCGCGGGTGCGCCTGCGTCATAGGTTGCCCGAACTGACCGGTTGGACCTCGCTGGAGGATGTCGCGCCGCACAACGCGGATCTGGGGCTAGAAGAGGGGCCGAGCCGGGCCTCCTATGTGGCCTCAACCCTGTCGGCCAGTCTGGAACTGGTCAAGGAAGGCGCACTCGAGGCGCGTCAGATTCAGGCCTTTGCCGAGGTCTATATTCGCGCCCGCGCCTCAGCCCGGGTGGATGATCTGGTCGTCGATGAGGCGCAAGTATGAGTGATTTTGAAACCACGGAACGCTCGGTCGAGGCCCTATTGTTTGCCGCCGCGGAGCCCCTGTCGGCCACTGACTTGGCGCGCCGTTTGCCCAATGGCGCCGATGTCGGGCGCGCACTGATGGCGCTCAAGCAACGCTATGCGGGACGCGGTATCGAACTGGCCTGCGTCGCCGACCGCTGGCGGTTCCAGACGGCGGAAGACCTGTCCTATCTGATGACCGAAGAGCGTGAAGAGCCGCGCCGTCTGTCGCGCGCGGCGCAAGAGACCCTCGCCATCATCGCCTATCACCAACCCGTCACCCGCGCCGAGATCGAACAGATCCGAGGCGTTCAGGCCAGCCGAGGCACGCTGGATGTGCTGCTCGAACTGGGCATGGTGCGTCTGCGGGGCCGTCGTCGCTCTCCGGGTCGGCCAGTGACCTATGGCACCTCTGATCTGTTCCTCGAACATTACGGGCTTGCCAGCCTGGGCGACCTGCCCGGTGCGGCGGATATGAAGGCGCTCGGTCTGCTGGGTATGGATCTGCCGCAGGACTTCCACGTGCCTGACCCTAGCGGCGGCGGTGATGGTGATGAGGATCCCTTGGATGCCGAGGACAGCCCCGAATTCCATCAGGACTTCCTGCTCGAAGGCTAGGCCCCGCTATAGTCATTGCGGCTTTCGCGGCGGCCAATATCGGTGACGGGGTGGCGCAGACGCTGAAGGGCGGCCTTCATGGCGACATAGCCCGCGCTGACGGCCGGATCGAAGGCTTCCCAATCACGGAT
>CANKPO010000146.1 GCA_947484535.1 Caulobacteraceae bacterium | reverse complement strand
GGCATATCTAAGGCTTCAGCCGCCTCCAAGATCGGCGCGAACTTGGCCATGTCGAGATATTCGCTGAAGGTGTGGGAATTGATCAAAAAGCCCTTCAGACCCAGCCCCTTGGCCCGTTCCAACTCCTTGGCGGCCAGATCCGGCGCTTGCGGGGCGACGGCGGCTAGGCCAGCAAAGCGGGTCGGGCGGGCCCTAACGGCGGCGGAGAGGATGTCGTTGGCCTCGGCAGAGATACCGACCGCTCGGCTGGCCTCAAAGACCTGAACCCCCGGTGAGGTGATCGAGATGACCGCAAGGTCCACCCCGTCGGCATCCATTTGGGCGATGCGTTTGTCGCCGAGATCGAGCAGTCGTCCATGCAAGACGCGCTGGACAATGCCATTGCCAAAGACGAACTTGCCCATCTTGGCAAAGCCCGGCTCCACGCCGCCAGCCTCTAGGACCCGCTGGGATTCAGCCATCAGGGCGGGGGTGGCAAAGGCCTCTTCGGTGGCGATCCGGCGATAGGGACCGGTGGCCTTGACCTCATCCTTACGCTTGGCCATGACGCCGACGGCGGCTGCGCCGACCAGAGCCGCGCCGCCCAATCCAAGCGCTGCGCGCCTAGAGGGTTTCATTCCGGCCATATTCCATGCTCCCTGAACAGCTAGTCTCTTGATCTTTCTGGAACGGTAGGTCCATAATTGTCCCATGTCTAGACCCGTTGAATTTGACCGCGATCAGGCCGTTCAGAAGGCCGTTCATCTCTTTTGGCAGAGGGGCTATCAGGCCACGTCTTTAGCCGATCTTCTCGACGCCATGGGTCTGAGCCGCAGCAGCTTCTATGGTGCCTTTGGCGACAAGCGCGGCCTGTTTGTCGAATGTCTGGACGTCTTTGCTGTGCGGAACCAAGCCATCTTGCAGCGGGCGCGCGATCGTAAGCCTCCCATGGCGGCGCTGCGCAGCTATTTCGAGCGCAATTTTGGTCGGACCTCAGTGCCCGATCTTCATTTTGGCTGCATGCTGGTCAATACGGTGATCGAAATGGCGGCCATCGATCAGGGCCTCTGCGACCTCGCAGGCCAGCATCTCAAGACCGTCCAAGATCTGTTTGAGGCCTGCCTTGGCGATGCCGGAGCCGAGCCCGATGAGGCCAAGCGGGCGGCTGCCTTCTTGATGATGGTCAATGAGGGTGCGTGGGTCGCTGACCGTCAACGGATCTCCATCCCGGATCAGTTGGCGCGTATCAATACGGCCTTTGGATATGTCGAAGGCTCAATCGCTAACCGAAACACAGCCAAAGCTCAGCTATAGGATTGTTTGTGATGACCGAGGCCCTTGAACTCTATCATTCTCCTGTTTCGACCTGTTCACAGAAGGTTCGGATGGTGTTGGAAGAAAAGGGGCTGAGCTATGTGTCCCACCTGATTGATCTTCAATCGGGCCAACAGCACGACCCCGACTATGTCAGGCTCAACCCCAATCACGTCGTTCCCACCTTAGTTCATGGCCAAAGGGTGATTTTGGAATCGATGCTGATCAGTGATTATCTTGAGGAGGTGGGTGCGGGCCCGGCCCTCATGCCCTTGGCCCCGTATGATCGGTATCAGGTTCGACTTTGGGCGCAGTTTGTTGATCGGGTTCACGCCCATGCGGCGGTGCTGACCTACTCTGTCGGGCCGCGCCATATGATCATTGCCCAAGGCCCTGAGGCGATTGAGCACTATATTTCATTGGGTCAGGATGAGCGCACGCGTGTCAATCGCCGCGCGATCATCGAGCAAGGGGTTGCCTCGTCGCAGTTTGCCGAGGCGCTGACGGCCTTTGTCGCCATGCTGGATCGCATGGAGGAACAGCTTACGCACCATGCTTGGCTCGCGGGTGAAACCTTTAGTTTGGCCGATACAGCGGCCATCCCCTACGTGCTGCGCCTTGACCATCTGGCCATGACGGCCTTGATCACTGACCGACCCCACGTCGCGTCTTGGTACGAGGCTGTTCAGGCGCGGCCAAGCTATGGGCGGGCGATAGGCCAGCATCTGAGTGCCCCCACGGTGGCGGCCTTGAAGTCTTTTGGTGAAGCCTGTTGGCCACAGGTGCTTGCCTTGCTCTAGCTTTCAGCAATGATGTCGTCCAACCCGTCGGGATCAAAACAAACAAGAGGAAACAGGATTATGAAGACACGCATTACCGAAATGTTCGGCGTCGAGACCCCCATCATCATGGGCGGCATGACCGGCGTTGGCTATGGCGAGCTGGTCGCAGCGGTGGCCAATGCGGGCGCGCTCGGTTTCATTACGGCCCATATGTTCCCCTCGGGGGCTGAGCTTTTGGCCGAGATCGAAAAGACCAAGTCCCTGACCGACAAGCCGTTCGGCGTCAACCTGACCCTGCTGCCCTCGATCAATCCCATTCCCTATGACGAATATCGCGAAGCCATCATCGCTTCGGGCATCAAGATCGTCGAGACGGCTGGCCGCGCGCCGGTCGACCATTTGCCGCGCTTTAAGGAAAATGGCGTCAAGGTGATCCACAAGTGCACCTCGGTTCGTCACTCGGTCTCCGCCGTGAAGCACGGCGTCGATGTGATCAGCATCGATGGTTTTGAGTGCGCAGGTCACCCCGGTGAAGACGATATTGGTCTGGTGGTTCTGCTGCCCGCCACGGTCGACGCCGTCGATGTGCCGGTGATCGCCTCTGGCGGTATGGCCGATGGACGCGGTCTGGTCGCCGCTCTGGCGCTTGGTGCCGAGGGCGTCAATATGGGCACCCGCTTCTGCGCCACGATCGAGGCCAAGATCCACGAGAACGTCAAGCGCCAGATCGTTGAATATACCGAGCGCGATACGATCCTGGTCGGCCGCAGCCTGCGCAACACGGCGCGCGTCGCGCGCAACTCCATCTCCGAGCAGGTGGCTGAGATTCAGCGTGACCCGACCAAGACCTTCGCCGAGGTACGCGAGTTGATGGCGGGCGTTCGTGGCCGTGAAAATGTGCTGCGCGATGGGGATATGGACGGCGGTATCTGGACCACGGGCCAGAGCCAAGCCCTGATCCACGACATCCCCACCTGCTCTGACCTGGTCAAGAACATCATGGCTCAGGCCGATGGCATCTTGGCCAAGCGGTTCGCCTCGATCGCAGGCTAAGCGCAAGCGGCTCCGCCCTAAGGGCGGGGTTGAAACCTATAGCCGGGTCGTCTCTTCGCGGAGGCGGCCCGGTTTGCGTTGTTGACCTCTAGTCAGGCCGCTTCAGGGCGAAGACCTCATCGGTGACGCTATAGTCCAGATAGCCGAGGCGCGCGATCAGGCGCATGGCGGCTGTATCGACCATCCCCTCCTTGACGAACTGGTCGTCAATATGGACCCCGACCACCTCCCCCAAGACCAGATCAAAGCCATTGCGGGCCCCGTCCTTGCTGAACAGGGGTACGGTCTGCAGATAGACACATTCCAGATGGGCCGGAGCGCCCTTGACCCTCGGCGGCTTGATGAGCTCTGAGGGCAAGGTTTCCAGACCGGTCAGGGCGAACTCATCGATCTCGGGCGGCAGGGTGGCGGCGCTGCTATTGACCGCTTCACGCTGATCAAAGCTGGCAATATTGCAGACAAATTCGCCGGTCTGTTCGGCATTGGTCTGGCTATCTTTGCGCCCCGCGCTGGAGAAGGCGACGATCGAAGGACCCGAGGCAACCAGATTGAAGAAGCTATAGGGGGCCAGATTGGCCACGCCATCAAGGCTCAGGGTGCTGATCCAGCCAATGGGACGGGGGGCGACCAGCGCCTTGACCGGATCATGCTTGAGCGGTGCCTTATTTCGCGCATCATAGAACATGCCGCATCTCATAGGTTGGATTGGTCGAGGTGGCCCTCTATAGGGCCAGTCGTGGCTTAGAGCGAGCCGGATGTCCCGCTTGCCCGAGCAACAGGCTTAAGGGCTGCAGCTTGGGTTAGGCGGTCTATGGCGTTGGCCAGTCGGGCCAGGTCAATGGGCTTGGCAATATAGTCATCGCATCCGGCCTCGCGATAGCTGGCGATCTGATAGTCCATCGCGTTGGCGCTGAGGGCGATGATCGGGGTTGGGGCTAGGCCGCTAAGTCGTTCTTTGTTGCGAATGGCGCGGGTGGCGGCAAGGCCGTCCATGACCGGCATCTGAATATCCATCAGGATCAGGTCAAACCGCTCAAGACCGAAAGCCTCCAAGGCCTGAGCGCCATTATCGACAAGGGTCAGGTCAATATTGCGGTGCTCAAGGGCGGCCTGAAGCACCATCTGGTTGGCCCCTACATCCTCTGCGGCCAAGATCTTGAGGCGTGGGTGTGGGTTAACGGGAACCGCGCTCATGGGCATGGGTGCAGGCTTGGGTGAGGATACCGATAGGCTGCGTGTCAAAGGCAGTCGAACATAGAAGGTCGAACCTTCGCCTTCGACACTTTCGATCCAGATTTTGCCGCCCATCATCGAGACCAGTTCGCGGCAGATGGCAAGGCCAAGGCCTGTGCCGCCATATTGCCGTGTCGTCGAGCCATCGACCTGAACGAACTTCTCAAACAGCCGGTCGATCTTATCTCGGGGAATGCCAATGCCCGTATCGGACACGGTGAGGGTGACAATCGCCTCGTCTGGCGATGGCCAATCGACCTGCCCGCCCAATGTGATGGAGCCCTGAGCGGTAAATTTCAATGCGTTGGACATCAGGTTGCTGATCACCTGACGCAGGCGATAGGCGTCAATACGCCAGTGCCCACGGAGGTCTTCGGTCACTGAAAGGATGGGTTC
>CANKPO010000145.1 GCA_947484535.1 Caulobacteraceae bacterium | reverse complement strand
GTTGCGGTTGAGCCCTTGAAGGCTGAAGGTAGCAAATGTGCCCGCTCTTGGCGTATCCTGCCAGAAGTTGGCACTGACCCGCGCTATCCGGACCTGTCCTTGCGCGATGCTGCCGTTGTTGCTGCATGGGATCATAAATGACCTTAGATGCCGCCGTTCGTCCCCGTCCCTTAGGCCCGCTGGCCTATGGGCTCGGTTTCGTTGTGGTCTTTGCCGATCAGGTCTCCAAGGCGTGGATCTTGAATGGCTTGAACCTGCCGATGTTTGGTTCGATCGATATTGCTGGGCCGCTGCGCCTCACGCTGGTCTGGAACCGAGGGGTCAGTTTTGGTCTGTTTCGTGCCGATGCAGACCTGATGCGCTGGGCCTTAGCGGCCTTCTCGTTGGTGGTTTCCCTGGTCTTGATCAACTGGGCCCGCAAGATTGAGCGGCCTAGGCTTGCGATCTCTGTCGGACTGATTCTCGGGGGCGCGATTGGGAACCTGATTGATCGGGTGCGGTGGGGGGCGGTGTGCGACTTCATCGACGCTTCGGCCCTGCATTTTCCGTGGGTGTTCAATTTGGCCGACAGCGCCATCACCATTGGCGTGATCATTCTGCTGATCGACACCTTCTTGACCCCGGAAACGCCGACGACAAAGGCAGGTTCCGACGCGCAAAGCGGTTCTTGACGCCTTCGGTGTCGAAGGTGATTGGCAGTGGCCCCTACAATGGGGTAACCAGAGTAATAAGTCAGGCCGGGGGCGGTCTCTAGGAGCCTATAGATGAAGATCAATCGCGTGGCTGTTGCCGTTGTCCTGCTGGCCGGGCTCGGTCTGTCCGGCTGCCAATCCGCCTCCAAGGCCCTCGGCATGTCCAAGGTTGTCCCTGATGAGTTTCGTGTGGTGACCAAGGCCCCGCTGGTGGTGCCACCAGACTATGCCCTGCGTCCGCCCGCACCGGGTGAGCCTCGCCCCCAAGAGCTTCAGCCTGAGAGCGCCGCGCGTGCGGCCCTGCTCGGCTATCGTCAGGGCGAGATCCGCTCCGAAGGTGAAAAGATTTTGGTGACCCGTGCGGGTGCTGACAAGGCTGATCCGCTGGTCCGCTTCGTGGTCGATGATGAGTTCGGGGACCTAGCCCACAAGGACCGCTCCTTTGCTGATCGCGTCATGTTCTGGCGCAAGGACAAGCCCGAGACCCAAGGCCCCCAACTGGCCTCTGATGCTTCGGCCGCTGCGGCTGGCGTTGATCCCATCGATCCGGCTAACGAAGAGGCCCGTTTGAAGAAGTTGCTGGGCGATAGGCCGGTAACGATTAAGCGCGAACAGAGCACCAAGCTGAAGCTTCCGGGCCTGTAAAGACCCCCTACCCCGGCTACGCCGGTACTTCCCCCAGAGGGGGAAGATTTAAAGCTCCAAGATCTTCCCCCTCTGGGGGAAGTGGCGCGCAGCGCCGAAGGGGGCCTTGTTTTACTCAAACCACCTATAGAACCGTGTTCCCCGCGCAGGCGGGGATACAGAAGGGTTCGCTCCTGCGGAAAGTGGCCCCCTAGATTTTCATATTTGCGGGACCATGGCGGAGGGCCACGGTCGAACTGCGTGACAGGGTCTGGGTCCCCGCCTTCGCGGGGAAGACGGGGGAGGTTTTGCAAAACCCCCGCCGACCTTGCGGTCCAGCGGGGTTTAAAGCGCGATAGAGAATATGGTCCTTAGACCACTCGCTCCACCAACATCTTCTTGATCTCGGCAATCGCCTTGGCGGGGTTCAGGCCCTTGGGGCAGACCTGAGCGCAGTTCATGATGGTGTGGCAGCGATAGAGCTTGAAGGGGTCTTCCAGCTCGTCTAGGCGCTTGCCAGTGGCCTCGTCGCGGCTGTCGATCAGCCAGCGATAGGCGTGCAGCAGGGTTGCAGGGCCGAGATATTTGTCGCCGTTCCACCAGTAGCTCGGGCATGAGGTCGAGCAGCAGGCGCACAGGATGCACTCATAGAGGCCGTCAATATGTTCGCGGTCTTCCGGAGACTGGATCCACTCGCCCTCAGGCTCGGGGGTCTTTGTCTGGAGCCAAGGCTCGATCGAGGCATATTGCGCAAAGAACAGGGTCAGGTCCGGGATCAGGTCCTTGATGATCGGCTGGCTGGGCAGGGGAGAGATCTGCACATCCTTGCCCGGAACCTCGGCCCAGCCACTGGTGCAGGCGAGCGTATTGCGCCCACCAATATTCATGGCGCAGGAGCCGCAGACCCCTTCACGGCAAGAACGACGGAACGCCAAGGTCGGGTCCATCGTGTTCTTGATGTGGATCAGGGCGTCGAGCACCATCGGGCCGCACTGGTCGACGGCCACGTCGTAGGTGTCCCAGCGGGGATTGCCGCCAGACTCGGGGTCATAGCGGTAGATCTTAAAGGTCTGGACCTTCGTCGCACCGGCCGGGGCAGGGTGATGACGGCCTTTGACGACCTTGGAGTTCTGCGGCAGCGTCAGCTGAACCATCAGGCGCTTTCCTTAATCTGGCGGTAGCGGATCAATATACCCGCGCTTTTGGCGCGATGTAGGCGATCTCGTTGGACATGGTGTAGGTGTGGACAGGGCGGTAATCGATCGCCACCTTGCCGGTTTTGCCGTCGTACCAGGCGAGCGTATGCTTCATCCAGGTATCGTCATTGCGCTCGGAGAAGTCCTCGCGGGCGTGGGCACCACGGCTTTCCTGGCGATTGGCCGCGCTGTTGACGGTGACGATCGCCTGACAGATCAGGTTGTCGAACTCGAGGGTTTCCAAGAGGTCGGTGTTCCAGATCAGGCCGCGGTCGCTGACGCCAATATCGCCCATATCCTTGAACACGGCATCCATACGCTGGACGCCGCTGTCGAGGGTCTCGCCGGTGCGGAACACGGCCACATCCTCTTGCATAGCCTTTTGCATGGCCAGACGCAGGGACGCGGTGGAGTTCTTGCCCGAGGCGTTGCGCAGACGGTCGAAGCGCTCGATGTGGCTGGCGGTCGATTCGGGCTTGAGGTCAGCTTGACGCTCACCGGCGGTCAGGGTCTCAGCCGTACGCATACCGGCGGCGCGGCCAAAGACGACCAGATCGATCAGGGAGTTGGACCCGAGGCGGTTGGCCCCGTGCACCGAAACGCAGGCTGCTTCGCCCACAGCCATCAGGCCGGGAACCACGCTGTCGGCATCGGCGCCGACCTTGGTCAGTACTTCGCCATGATAATTGGTCGGAATGCCGCCCATATTATAGTGGACGGTCGGCAGAACCGGGATCGGCTGCTTGGTCACATCGACACCGGCAAAGATCTTGGCGGTTTCGGAAATGCCGGGCAGGCGTTGATGCAGGACCTTGGGGTCGAGGTGGTCAAGGTGCAGGAAGATGTGGTCCTTATTGGGACCGACGCCGCGACCTTCACGGATCTCGATGGTCATGGCGCGGCTGACCACGTCACGGCTGGCCAGATCCTTGGCCGACGGCGCGTAACGCTCCATGAAGCGCTCACCCTCGGAGTTGGTCAGATAGCCGCCTTCGCCCCGCGCCCCTTCGGTGATGAGGCAGCCTGCCCCATAGATGCCGGTGGGGTGGAACTGAACAAATTCCATATCTTGCAGCGGTAGGCCCGCGCGCAGGACCATGGCATTTCCATCGCCTGTGCAGGTGTGGGCGCTGGTGGCGCTGAAATAGGCGCGGCCATAGCCGCCAGTGGCCAGAACGACGGTCTGGGCCATGAAGCGGTGCAGCGTGCCGTCATCGAGCTTCCAGGCGGTGACGCCCCGGCAGCGGCCATCTTCCATGATCAGGTCGAGGGCGAAATATTCGATGAAGAACTCGACATCCTTGGACAGGGCCTGACCATACATGGTGTGCAGCATGGCGTGACCGGTGCGGTCGGCGGCGGCGCAGGTGCGTTGCACGGGGCCTTCGCCATAGTTCTTGGTCATGCCGCCAAAGGCGCGCTGATAGATCTTGCCCTCTTCGGTGCGCGAGAAGGGTACGCCCCAGTGCTCGAGCTCATACACGGCAGCGGGGGCATTGCGGCAGAGATATTCGATGGCGTCTTGGTCGCCCAGCCAGTCCGACCCCTTGACGGTGTCATACATGTGCCAGCGCCAGTCATCCTGACCCATATTGCCCAGGCTAGCCGAGATGCCGCCCTGCGCCGCAACCGTGTGCGAACGGGTTGGGAAGACCTTGGAGATACAGGCCGTCTTCAGGCCGCCCTGCGCGGCGCCCAGCGCTGCGCGAAGGCCAGAGCCGCCAGCACCAACGACAACAACGTCGAACTTATGGTCGATGAACTTATATTCAGACATGATCAAAGGGCTCCGCCGTTAAGGCCGCCGACGCTCAAGGCGACCTTAAGAATCGAGAATACCGCCAGGGCCCCGCCCAGGCCGCAGACAAACATATTGAGCAGGAGCAAGGCCGCCCTGCTGAGCGGCTTTGAGATATAGTCCTCAATCACCACCCGCAAACCCACATGCATGTGCCAAATGCCAACAATGATGAGAAGCAGGGTCAGCACGGCATTGACCGGCGACTGCATCCAAACCCGCGCGGCCTCATAGTCGGCGCTGGCCAGCTTCAGTCCTGAGAACACGGCCCAAAGCACGATGGGAACCAGGGTGATCGAAGAGACCCGCTCGAACAGCCAAGTGCTGACCCCGTGCTTGGCCGAGCCAAGACCGCGAGCGCGGCTGAGGGGCGTACGAAAATCGCTCATCAAAGGGCTCCCGTCATGAAGGCGATGGCCCAGGTAGCGAGGGTGGCGACAACGGCAAAGC
>CANKPO010000144.1 GCA_947484535.1 Caulobacteraceae bacterium | reverse complement strand
GTTCGCAAAGGCCTCTGCGAAGGGCCCGTCCAATTCGATGGTGATCGCGTCCGCCGCCTCGACCGAAACCTGATCACCAAAATCAGCAAAGACCATCAGGCTCGACAGGGGGTGATAGCCGCTCTCATCCAATCCGCCCACATGGAGGAACAGATTGATCTTCGCCGGAGCAAAGGCCGTCAGGCTCACGTTGCTGTTCCTCCACCCGGTAGCGGATCAGCCCGCAGGGGCGGCGCAGGTGGTCCGGTCAGTTCCGGCAAGCCGTCCTTCAACTTGCCTTCAACCTCAGCCTTCATCTTGTCCGTAGGCTTGAGGGTGAGGACACGTTCCCACTGATATCTCGCCTCGACCGTGCGCCCGACGCGCCAATAGGCATCGCCAAGGTGGTTATTGACGTCGGCGTCTGCGGCCTCCATCTGCACAGCCTGTTCGAGCATGTCCGCCGCACGCTTAAAGTCTCCGAGACGGAAATAGGCCCAGCCCAGACTGTCGACCATAGCCCCAGAGTCGGGACGACCCGTCAGGGCCTGCCGGATCAGGGCCAGCCCCTCCTCCAGATTTTCACCGCGATCGATCCAGGAATAGCCCAGATAGTTCATGATCTCAGGCTCGGTGGGATTGAGATCGAGGGCCTTTTTCAAGTCAGCCTCGGCCGCGGTCCAGTTGCCCGATCGTTCCAGCGCAATGCCGCGCATGAAGTAGTAGCCCCACTCAGCCGTCTCGCCGCGCATGGCGATCACCCGGTCGAGGATCTTGATCGACTCTTCGAACCGCTCGGCTGTGCGCAAAAGATCCGCTAGGGTCGAAAGGCAATCGACATCCTTGGGCCGCTGCTTGACCGTCTCTTCGGCCAGTTTGATGGCGGCTGCATTGTCGCCAGCCCTTTGCAGCCCCCAGGCCAGACGATTGCGGGCCTCGCCATAGCGTGTGCTGGAGGGCACGATCTGCGAATAGGCCGCTGTCGCTGCTGTACTGTCCTTAGCGCTCGTCATCAGGTCGCCAATGAGGACCCACGCCTCATCAAGGCTAGGATCAAGCCTCAGGGCCAGTCGAAGATAGATCAGTCCGCCTTGGGGTTGTCTCTGCCCCACGGCGGCTACGGCGGTGGCCATCAAGGTCGCTGCTGCGCCCTTCTGTAAGGATGGCAGGGGCGGTGCAGGCCTCTTCTTGGCCAGCCGGACCTTGGCACCCAAGGCGGTTACATCGCTGGCATCGCCCGCCAGAACAGCATCATAGATACCGATAGCCTCGGCCTTGCGACCTTGACGCTCAAGGAACGCACCATAGGCCCCAGCCAGGAAGCCACTACCGTCACCGGAGGCCATAAGGGTCTGATAGGCCTTGGTTGCCTCGTCGATCTTGCCGCGACGCTCCAAAAGCTGCGCCTGATTGAGGGTGGCAAAGAAGGAGGCAAACCGGTCCTTGGTTTGCGCGGGCGTGGCAAGCGCCGCATCCCAGTCACCGGCCATGGCCGCCGCATAGGGCAAAAGAAGTTCGGTTGAGACCTTATAGGAGGGATCGAAATCCTTCTGGCTCAGCAGATCAAAGGCAAATTTGGCCTGCGTCGGGTCACCCGCCCCCATCGCGTCGACCGCACGCACGAACTGGCCCAAAGATTTGGTGCCATCCTTGGCATCGCCGCTGGTCAAGGCTGCCATCTTGGCCGCTGTGGACACGTCGCCCGACAGGAGCGCCGCAGTAAAGGTGCGCTCGGCGAGCATGCTATTGCCGCTATCCAAGCTCTGGGCCTCAGCGAAATATCGCGCAGCCTCTGCACTTCGCCCAGAATTGATCGCTGTCTGCCCTGCCATATAGAGGGCGTAGATCGAGGCCTCTTGGCTCACCATCGGAACATAGGGAACCTGCACCAGCCCCTCAGGGGCAGTGGGAACCGAGGCGCAGCCCGCGAGGGTCAGCGAGGCGCTGGCCAAGAGAGTGAGCGCGAGAGAGCGAAGATGTATCGAGGGGGCAAAATCACACATGACCCGAAGGTCTTCTGTTTCACCCTAGGTTTCAAGGGGCAGACCGCCTTAGGCCTGCCCCGAACCGAAAATAACCGATTACATATTGGGATAGTTGGGGCCGCCGCCGCCTTCGGGCGTGGTCCAGTTGATGTTCTGCGACGGATCCTTGATGTCGCAGGTCTTACAGTGGACGCAGTTCTGGGCGTTGATCTGGAACTTCGGATTGTTCCCCGCCTCGTCATAGAGCACCTCATAGACGCCTGCTGGACAATAGAGCCGCGCTGGTTCGCCATATTTGGGCAGGTTGACCAAGATCGGCACCGAGGGATCCTTCAGCGTCAGGTGCGCGGGCTGGTCCTCTTCGTGATTGGTGGCTGACAGGAATACGCTCGACAGCTTGTCGAAGCTGATCACACCGTCGGGCTTGGGATAGACGATGGGCTTATAGTCCTTGGCCAGACCCGTATAGGCATAGTCCGGCTTGCCGTGCTTCATGGTGCCGAAGAACGAGAACCCGCCCAGAAGCGTCGTGCACCACATGTCGAACATGCCCAGCGCGCCGCCGATCAGGGTGCCGAACTTGGACAGGATCGGCTTGGCGTTTCGCACCAGCTTCAGTTCCTTGGCCACCCATGAGCCTTCATAGGCGGCCTGATATTCGACAAGCTCATCGCCCTCACGGCCCGCATTGATCGCGGCAAAGGCCTGTTCAGCGGCCATCATGCCGGTCTTCATGGCATTGTGGCTGCCCTTGATGCGCGGCACATTGACGAAACCAGCCGAGCAGCCGATCAGCACGCCGCCGGGGAAGGTCAGTTTCGGAACTGACTGAAGACCACCCTCGGTGATGGCCCGCGCGCCATAGGCAATACGCTTACCGCCTTCCAGATGCGGCTTGACGGTCGGGTGGTGCTTGAAGCGCTGGAACTCGTCGAAGGGCGACAGGAACGGGTTCTTATAGTTCAGGTGCACCACATAGCCGATCGACACATAGTTATCGCCGAAATGGTACATGAAGCTGCCGCCGCCGGTGTTCATGTCCAAGGGCCAGCCGGTGGTGTGCTGGGCCAGACCGGGCTTGTGGTTCTCTGGTGGAACCTGCCACAGTTCCTTGATCCCGATGCCGTACTTCTGAGGCTCACTATCCTTGGCCAGATCGAATTTATTGATCAGCACCTTGGCCAGAGAACCCCGCACGCCTTCGCCGATAAAGACATATTTGCCGTGCAGTTCCATGCCGGGCTGATAGTCGTCCTTCTTGACGCCGTCCTTGCCGATGCCGACCACGCCGACGATCACGCCCTTGACCGAGCCATCGTCGCGGAAGACCAGATCGGACGCAGCAAAGCCAGGATAGATCTCAACGCCAAGCTCTTCGGCCTGCGTCGCCAACCAGCGCGCAACATTGGCCAGCGAGCCGATATAACAGCCATGGTTATGCATGAAGGGCGGCAGGGCAAACATGGGCAGGGAAAGCTCGCCCTGAGGCCCAAGCACGAGGAACTTATCGTTCGTCACGGGCGTTTCCAACGGCGCACCCATGGCCTTCCAGTCTGGGAACAGCTCCGACAGGGCCTTGGGATCAAGGACCGCACCCGACAGAATGTGCGCGCCGACTTCCGAGCCCTTCTCCAGCAGCGCGACCGAAATTTCAGTGCCAGCCTCTGCGGCCAATTGCTTCAGACGGATCGCAGCCGACAGGCCCGCCGGGCCACCGCCGACGATAACGACGTCATATTCCATGGCCTCGCGTTCGAGTTCTTCACTCATGATCTGATCCCCTAGTCGTAGAAGCGCCACCTATTCGGTGCGCCATTGATCCCTGCGCCAACTTATCGGAATGTGAGCCATGTTCGGTCAAGGGCAATAGCTGACAGTTGTGCTGTTTGTTCTCGATTTAGCCCATGGTTTTTTGTCCATCCCCCCTCTGGTCCGTGTTACGAGCCTTAAGTGACCCAATCGCCCTCCCCTTTGGCCGATATTAGCGGCGTAGAAAGCCTCTTGTCCTTCTGGGCGGACGCGGGAATCGATCTGTGTCTTGAGGATGAACCGGTCAATCGCCTGACCGAAACCGCGCAGATGATGCGGGCAGCGACGCCGCCAACGCCCCTGCGAGTCGCGCCTGCCCCGCGCGGACCCGCCGCCGCCAATATGGCCGCGCTAGAGACCGCCGCTGAAAAGGCCAGGGGCCTCGCGGCGGCAGCTCAAACCCTTGAAGCCTTAGCCGAGGCCATCATCGGATTTACAGACTGTCCCCTGCGCCGCGACGGTGCCCATCAGCCGGTTCTTTGGCGCGGACAGGCTGGTAGCCGCGTTCTGATCATCGGTGAGGCCCCAACCGCTGACGATCACTCCACGGGTCAGCCCTTCAGCGGCATTGAGGGCCGGTTGCTCGACCGGATGCTGTCTGCGGCGGGGCTAACCGATCAGTGCCTGATGATGAACTCGGTTTTCTGGCAACCGGCCGGTGGCCGCGCGCCGACGGCGGCGGAACAGAAGATTTGCCTGCCCTTCCTAGAGCGCGCCATTCAACTGAGCCCGCCCACGGCCCTGCTCTTGATGGGAGCCGCCTCGGCGCGAGGCCTTCTGGGTCGGGACGATGGGGTGTTGGCCATGCACGGGCGCTGGCAGGACTGGACCTCAAGCGACAGTCAAACCACCCTTCCGGCGATGGTCACCCTGACCCCGACATTCCTGCTGCAACAGCCTAGCGCCAAGAAAAAGAGCTGGAATGATCTGTTGAGCTTTGCAGCCAAACTCTAGGCCGCGTCCTAAACGGCCCTAAAGCGGCTTCTGGAACAG
>CANKPO010000143.1 GCA_947484535.1 Caulobacteraceae bacterium | reverse complement strand
GGTGGGTATCAATATGCCGCCGCCCAGACTGTTCACCGTGGCACCCGCCACGGTAGCGCCGTAGCCTTGAGCCAGTCCGATGATCGTAAATCCGAGCGCGAGCAAGGTGAACCCTAACGCCAATCGGGCTGCGGGCGACCAGCGGCCCATCAGCCTAAAGAGAAATGCGCCGACCGGAACGGCTAGCGAGGATCCGGCCGCGCCAAAACCAATCAGGGCGGGCGAGGCGTAGCCACGCTGGGTCAGAACGAAGCCCAGTTGGATCACAACTACGAAAAACGCCATAGCACTGAACAGGGACACGGCGGCCGGAAGTGCGACCTTGCGCCAATCAAACCGTACCACGGCCTTTGCCTTCATATGGATCGCTGCGGGCCGGATCGGCTCCCGGATGAAGGCCAGAACCAAGGCCCCCTGAAGGAGCGGCAAGGCATAGATGATGAAGGGTGCTCGCCAACTGATCTCGCCGAGCGCTCCGCCGATCAGAAGCATCGCTACAGCCAGCAGGGTTGCAGACCCCGCCTGCAGCGCAAACCATTTCTCGCGCTCCTGGCCTCGGAAATAATCGCCGAGCAGGGCTCCGCCAGCGGTGAAGATTGCCGCCTCGGCCACACCTACGCCGCAGCGGCTGATCAAGATTGCCGGTAGGCCATTCAGCCAGAGCGGTGCCATTCCGAGCAAGGCATAGGCGACAAGGCCAACCATCAAGACGCCCCTGCGCCCTATTCGGTCGACGAGAATGCCTGCCGACCCGGCTAATAGGCCCACAAACAGGGAGGGGAGGGCTATGGACAGTTGGACCATGGTCTCAACGCCCGGGGTGCTCGCAAAATGGCTTGTCATCCGGGGTAGTATCGGTGCGATCAGAGAGGTCGCCACCACGCTGAGCCAACTGGCGGACACCAAGATCCATCCCTGCAGCGAACCGGCTGTGCGTTCCGTGGGCTCCAAGGCTTCCTCCCTCGCGCGCACCTCTGCGCTCAAACATCAATGGTCGTTTCATGACATCGCGGATATCCCAAAGAGCCTGGAACTGTGCGTCATGACACCAAGGCCGACCTCGGCTCGTGATCTGAGCCGAGGTCGCAATGATAGGGTCTGATTAGAAGGCTGATGGGCGGATGGTGAGTTCCAGCATGATCGTGCGAGGGCGACTGATCGGTCCTTGCAGTTCGCCGGGTGCCGGGCCGCCCAAGGGTACGTTACCGCCGACGCCGGTTTTGAAAATCTCGTCGGTGAGATTTCGGCCGATCAGCGCCACGGACCAGCGGTCATTAGCAGCGTGCAAGCCGACGCCGGCATTATATATCCAGAACGGGCTCTGCAAACCTCTTGGATCATAAAGGGCGTTGGCATGGTAACTGCTGGAATAGCTTGCCATGCCGTTTAGGGTTAGGCGCAGCTGTGGACTGATCTTGCGGTCAAGATTGAAGCCGGCAGAACCGGCCCATTCCGGCGCGCGCCCCATGGTGAAGCCGTTTAGATTTTGGGACGTTCCCGTTCCCTTGGCCACCAGAACGGCACCGCCGACCTTGGGCAGATAGTCGCAACCGCTCAGTTTTCCGGCCAACTGCATCCCGTTGCAGCGGTCGAAATAGTCGCTGATATAGGCGGCGTCATTATAGGCCAGATTGCCGCTGAAGGTCAGGCCCGTGAGGGTGGCTGGTGCCCATAGCGCCTCGACTTCAAAGCCTTTTGTTCTGGCCCGGGTGGCATTGACGACGCGTGTTGTGACGCTGGTGCCGCTAAAGTCGAAAGCTGATAGCTGAATGTCGTCATAGACATAGTTAAAGGCCGAGAGGTTCACGCGCAGTCCCGGCATTGGGGTCGATTTGATCCCAGCCTCGTAGCCTTCCACAGTCTCAGGCCGATAGGTCTGGTTGCTGGGTACAGTCGCCTGGGTCGCGTTGCCGGAGACCGAGGTGTTGAACCCTCCAGACATGAAGCCCTGCTTGTAGGCGGCGAAGGCCATGAGATTGGACGACGGGCGCCAGCGGATGGTGGCTTCCGGCGAAAGGTCGTTATAGGTGATCTTGCTTGGCGAGGCCTTAAACGGACCCGTAGCGACTACGGGCTGTGCAAATGCGCCAGGGAAAAGGATGCCAAAACCACCTGGGGATAGGGCGCCCACCCCCGAAAGTTCGCGCGTTTCCTCTGTATAACGGGCACCGCCGCTCAGTTCCACAGTCTCAGAAACGCTCCAAGTCATTTGGCCGAAAGCCGACTTAGCGGTCGAGTCAATCTGCTGAACATTGGCGAACAACAGCCGCGATCCGGCGGGCAGGGCTGCGGGACCAGGAACCAGTTGACCCTGATCGGTCTTGAACAGCCGGTCATCTATGAAGGCGCCGACCATGAAGTTTACCGGTCCGGAGAATTGGCTCGTCAGACGGATTTCCTGTGACAGGGATCGGTTCGTTTGATCAACACCGCCGACAAACAATGGAGCCACAACCGGCAGCAGGTTCCCATAATTCTGGTACCGAATATCGGAATAGCCCGTGATGCTGCTGAGCTTCAAACTCTCAGACAGCTTGTAGTTGGCTTCCAGAGAGGTCAGCAGCGGGCGGACACGGCTCGAAGGCTTGGCCGTGAATGTACGATAGACGGAGGCTAGGCGCGGATCTGGATCACTTTTCACAACGATCTTGTTGAATTGGCAGTCATCGACAGGGCCAGACACTGGACCGGTGGAAGCGCAGGCGAACCTTTGCTCAATGCCCTGATCGCTTCCCTTGGCATCGCCATAGCTGAGCTTGAAACGGGTATCTAATGCATCGGTTGGCCGCCAGGTCAGCGTCGTACGGACAAACTGGTCGCGCACCCTTTGCACACGCTTGTCGGCCACTCCGGGAGCCACATTGCGAATCTGACCCTCTTCATCTGACAGCCGCAGGAACAGGCGCCCGCCCAGGGTCGCGCTCATAGGGCCAGAAATCGTCGCTTGGCCGACTTTCTCGCGACCATTGAATTCATAGCTGCCGCTAAGCTCACTGAAGAACTGGCGCGTGGGATCGCTGGTGCGGACGGTCATGATACCGCCGGGGCTGTTTTTGCCGAAGAACAGGGCTTGAGGGCCCTTCAGAACTTCAAACTGCTCCATATCAAACTGGCCGAAACGCAGCGCATCAGCATTGCTCAACTGAACGCCATCGATATTGATAGAGATGGCTTGATCGCTCGATAGGTTGAGAACGCCCGTGGTGACACCGCGCAAGGTAATGTTGCCTTGGCCGGCACCGCCACCCTCGTCGATGATCAAACCGGGGGTCATGGCCGCAACATCTTCAAATCCGCCAGCCGCGAAGGCCTCGAGTTGCTGCTTGTTGAAGGCGCTGATGACGACGGGAACATCCTGTAGCTTTTCGTCGCGGCGACGGGCCGTAACAATGACCTCCTCCAGCGCGCCGTCTGCGGAACTGACTTTCTGAGCCTCAGATTGGGCCTGGGCATAGGCTGGTGCCTGGACGCTGAGCGCCGCAACACAGGCATATCCGACAAGCGCCAAACGACGTGAACTGAACCTTCCCATTGTTTCCCCCTAATTTGTTTTGAGCTTTTAACAGCCACCCACACCAGGTGATTATTAAAAATGGGATATTCCCCATAAAACGATGGATATATTAAAATTGAGATATTGGTCAATAATATTCAGCAACCCAGCCGGTCGCTTTGGCCTGCCGCGATGAGGCGTGTTTTGCCAAGTGCGGGCCATAGGGGGTCCAAGGCTGGGTGCACTAAGGCGGTGCCACCTAAATTTAGGCTGGGGCTAAACTGAGGCAGGCGTGGAAACTGATGAACCGCCAGATGCCATCCGTTCGACGCACGACCTGCGTCGCGAAAGCCTTCATGATCCGAGGCTCTTCCTCACCTGGAACACGTAGGCTGTTAATCAGATCACCGGTTAGGACGGCGGTATCACCATAGGTCCGGACCATAAGATTGTGACGTTCCACCGCAACAAACTGAGCGCGAGAGCGGATGTGACTGAGGATTGCCGCCTTGTCGTGAACCATACCATTGGTGTGAATATGGACGATGTCTTCGGCGAACATATCTGCCAAGGCTTCCATGTCGAGCGCGACAAGGGCCGCCTGCCGTCGCGACTCCAATTGGCGGACTTGCGTTTCATCTTGGGCGCTGTCGATCGGGGTCATTGGATTAAGACGTCTCCTAGATCACCAAAGTCGCCGCGCGCCGGGGCTTTGGATCCCGGGGCAGAACCTGCGTATTAAATCCCTTGAGGACGATGGGGCTCCAAGCGACCGCATGTGCCTGCGCAGTGGAATAGCCGAGCATGCATAAGACCAGTTCAGAGACCCGCGACGCGGCTTCCTCTCCCACATCGCCGCGAAGCCGCGCGGCGAGAGCCGAGAATATCATCGACAGGATCGTATCTATGATGAAGGGATCTATGGTGCGGGTGAATAGACCCTGCTTAACCCCGCGATCAAGGTCGGCCCGCATGAAAGACTCCATCTGCCTATGGAGTTCGGGGGCGTACCAGGCAGAACGAATGAGCGCCCATCCCCACCTAGGCTGTGCGGTGGCGAGTTCCATAAACTGACGCGTCGCGCAGCTAAAACGTTCTGCCGCATCCTCAATTTGTGACATCGCCTCGTCGATCTGTCGGGCAAAATCATTGGCAATACGAAAGGTCACATCGGCCGCGATGGCGTCCTTGTCTTTGAAATGGACGTAGAAGGTGCCGTTTGCCACATCGGCTAGCCTGGCAATCTCGTTGACCGAGGCCGCTTCGAAACCGTCTCTGGCGAATACCGCGACCGCGGCATCCAT
>CANKPO010000142.1 GCA_947484535.1 Caulobacteraceae bacterium | reverse complement strand
GCCGCGCTGAGGCTAATTCATTACCTCTGACGTCATTGACGAAACCACCCCCGCGCGGGACAGAAGACGTCAAACGGCGAGGCAAAGACGTGTCTGATCTGATCTCTCCCCCAACGACCAAGGTCGAAACTGGCTTTTCGCGGCTGTTGCGCGATTGGCGCCAGAGACGTCATCTCTCACAGCTCGATCTGGCCCTAAGCTCTGGCGTTTCACAGCGCCATGTCAGTTTCTTGGAATCAGGCCGCGCCAATCCAAGCCGCGCCATGATCCTTCAGCTGAGCGAGACGCTCGATGTGCCCCTGCGCGACCGCAATGATTGGCTGACCGCTGCTGGCTTTGCGCCAATCTTTCGCCATCGCGCCTTGGATGATCCCCAGATGGATCAGGTCATGAACGCCGTGCGCATGATGCTCAAGGTCCATGAGCCCTATCCCGCCGTTGCGCTTGATCGGGCGTGGAATGTGCGGATGTCGAACGGGTCCTTTGATCGGCTCGGTGCCATGCTGGGTGACGATATCTGGGATCGGGTCGGCGGGGGTGAGCGCAATCTGATGCGGCTGTTCTTCCATCCACAAGGGATCCGCCCGTTCATCACCAACTGGTCCGCCGTGGGGCCGCTAATGTGGCGACGGGCGCAGCGCGAGGCTGAAGCCTTGGCCGGGGCTGAGATGAAGGCCGTTCTGGAGGATCTGGCCCCCTTGCAAGACACCCACATCCTGTGGTCCGCCGCAGACACAGCGCTCTTGCCCGTCATGCCGTTCACGATGCAGATCGAGACCGTCAAGATGTCGATGTTCGCGGTCGTGGCCACCTTTGGCACGGCGCAGGATGTCACGGCGGACGAGCTGCGGATTGAAACCCTGTTCCCCGCCGATGCCGACACCGAAGCCCTGTTTCGCAGCGCCGCCGCACAGGAGGCTTGATAACCTGTCAGGTCGTTGCGAGCCCCTGACAGGCGCATCACAATCGGCCAACAGATCCAATCAGGAGCCCGACATGTCCTCAACGCCCCTCGAAATTGTTCGCCAGTTCATGATGCTCATGGAGCCCCTGAACTATGATGAGGCGCTCAAGCTCGTCTCCGCCACCTGCGAATATACCAATCCTCCGCCGATCGGCACGGTCCATGGCCCAGCCGGTATCCGGGCGGTGCTTGAACCCTTCTTTGGCCCGACCAAGGAAAATGAGTTCCGCGTCCTTCGCGAGGCAGCGGCAGGCCCGGTTGTCATCCTAGAGCGACTAGACCGGCACCTGTTCGGTGACAAATGGGTCGAACTTCCCGTGACCGGGGTCTATGAGGTCCATGACGGTCTGATCACCTATTGGCGCGACTATTACGACGCCCCAACCATCCTGTCGCAACTGCCCGCAGCCTAGGGGCTGGGCCGTCAGGACGGGTCCACCGTCACGCGGCGCATGTGGCGGCGCTGGCCGGGATAGTCGTTCAGGGCATAGTGCCAGACCGAGCGATTGTCCCAGAAGGCGACCGATCCCGGGGTCCAGGCAAAGCGGCAGGTGCGGGCCTCTTGGCGGCAATGATCGAACAGGAAGTCGAGCAAGGGCTTGCTTTCCCGCGCACTCCAGCCCTCGAAGCGCATCGTAAAGGCTGGATTGACATAGAGCGCCTTGCGGCCATTTTCCGGGTGGGTCAGGACGACGGGGTGGATAAATTCCCCGACAGCACCTTCGGCCTCGACGACCGACATCGAGCCGCGCTTCTGGGCCGAATGACCCGACGCGGAATATTCACGGCCCGCTGAGTGGACAGCGTTGAGTGTTTCCAGCGTCGCCCTCATGCCCGGCGTCAAGGCGTCATAGGCGGCGGCTTGACTGGCAAAGAGGGTGTCTCCGCCCCACTCCGGAATCTCAATGGCATAGAGAATTGAGCCGATGGCCGGGCGCTCGAGGAAGCTGGTATCCGAATGCCATCCCCCGCCGAAATTGGTCTTGTCTGCTGGCTCTTTGATGATTTCCATCACCTCAGGATGATCGGCCATGCCGGCCACATAGGGATGGATATTCAAGGGACCAAAGCGCTTGCCAAAGTCCACCTGCTGCGCGGGCGTCAGGGTCTGATCACGAAAGAAGATGACCTGATGCTCGACCAAGGCCGCCCGGATCTGGGCGATGACGCCGTCCGACAGGTTCGCCGACAGATCGACGCCCGAAAGCTCCGCACCAAGGGTCCCAGAAATCTTGCGGATAGACGGGGAAATTTCAGCCATAGTCGGTTCCTTGCTTAATGCCACGACCCTTGCCTCGAAACGCTGCCAAGGCAAGGTCGAATTATCGTCGCAGGACGCTTGCCCAGTCGCCCTATCCCGGCTCTACTCACCCCTCAACGATGAGGCCACAACGGCCCGACCGCGAGGAAACACCGGAATGACTGACGCCGTAGCGACGACGCCTGAGCCCAATTCTGTGCCCGCCGAAGCTCTCGACCATGAGCCCCTATCGCCCGCCTATCGCCGCTATGCGCTAGGCGTGCTTCTGGCCATCTACACGCTCAATTTCCTAGATCGTCAGGTGATCAATATCTTGGCCGAGCCGATCAAACAGGATCTGCAACTGGCCGATTGGCAATTGGGCATGATGACGGGTCTGGCCTTTGCCCTGTTCTATACGGTGCTGATGCTGCCCATCGCGCGTTTGGCCGAGCGCGGTCACCGGCCTTGGATCATTGCCAGTGCCACCGCGATCTGGAGCCTGTTCACCATCCTGTGCGGTATGAGCCAGACCTTTTTGCAGCTCTTCCTGGCCCGGATCGGGGTCGGTGTCGGTGAGGCGGGCTGTAGTCCGCCAGCACACTCCCTGATCAGTGACTATGTGCCCAAATCCATGCGCTCATCGGCCCTGGCCTTCTATTCCATCGGCACGCCGCTGGGCAGCTTGCTGGGCATGGTTATGGGCGGATTGGCCGCTGATGCCTTTGGATGGCGCACAGCCTTCTTGATCGCTGGGGCTCCGGGTCTGATCATGGCCTGCGTTGCCGCCATCACGCTCGTTGAGCCACGGGTCAAGAAGCCCGCGGTTGGGGAAAGCCCTAGCGTCGGTGCCGCCCTTCGCGAGATTGCCGGCAAAAAGACCTTCTGGCTCATCGCCTTTGGAGCGGGTTTCATGGCCTTTCAGGGCTATGGCCACCAGGCCTTCGCCGCCTCGTTCTTCCTGCGCAACCATGCTGAAGAGCTGGCGCAGCTATCGGCTCAGTTCGGCCTCAAACCCATCGGCTTGATTGGCATCGGTATGGGCCTGATCACCGGCATCGGTGGCATTGTCGGAACCGTCCTGGGCGGACAGTTGGCCGATAGGCTTGGCGCGAAGGACCTGCGCCATCAGATGGCCATTCCCGCCATCGGGGCCTTGATTGGCTTTCCGGTCTATATCCTTGCCATGTTGCAGACCTCAGCGGCGTCCTCGCTGATCATGATGCTGCTTCCGACCCTGTTGAGCACCCTGTGGTTCGGACCTGCCTATGCCTCATCTCAGAGCCTGGTGTCGCCACGCACCCGCGCCACGGCGGCGGCCATCACCCTGTTCGTGGCCAATCTGGTCGGCCTCGGCTGCGGGCCGCTCTTTGTCGGCATCCTGTCTGATACCCTGTCAGGACCCATGGGCATGGGCTCAGCTCTGGGCGTCAAATGGGCACTCATACTTGGCTCACTCGGCCTTCTGGTCGCCGCCGCCCTGTTCTGGATCGCGCGCAATCACATCCGCGAAGACACGGTCAGCTAGGGCAGCGACAGGCATGAAAAAAGGGGAGATGGACCCACCATCTCCCCCCTCTTCATTTCAAACCTTAACGGTGAGTGGCCCTAGAGCCCCAGAACCGCCTTGGCCATGATGTTGCGTTGGATCTCGTTGGAGCCGCCGAAGATCGAGGTCTTGCGCGTGTTGAAATAGGTCGGGGCTGCCTTGAAGGCATAGTCCGGGCTGATGGCTTGGACATTATCGCCCTCGCGTGGGAAGCCCCGGAAATAAGGCTCGCCATAGTGGCCCGCCGCTTCGAGCGTCAGCTCGGTCAGGCGCTGGCCGACCTCTGTGCCCTTGACCTTAAGCATCGAGGCCTCTGGTCCGGGGCCCTTGCCGCTGCTCTCACCCGCGAGGGTGCGAAGCTCGGTATATTCCAGAGCCGCCAAGTCGATCTCCAGATCAACGATCTTGCGACGGAAATCGGGATCCTTGATCAGGGGCTGACCGTCGTCGGCGAGCACGCCCGCTGCCACTTCGCGCAGACGCTCAATACCGCGCTTAGAACGGGCGACACCGGCAATGCCAGACCGCTCATGGGCCAAGAGATATTTGGCGACCGTCCAGCCCTTGTTCTCTTCACCAATGCGGTTATCGACCGGCACGATGACATTGTCGAGGAAGGTGTCATTGACCTCATGGCCGCCATCAATGGTGATGATGGGGCGAACGCTGATGCCAGGGGTCCTCATGTCGATCAGCAAGAAGGTGATGCCCTCTTGCTTCTTGGCGTTCTGATCGGTGCGAACCAAGAAGAAGCCCCAGTCGGCGAAATGGCCCTGGGTCGTCCAAGTCTTCTGGCCATTGACGCGATAATATTCTTTGCCGTCCTCGCCGGTGAAACGATCAGCGCGGGTGGACAGGCCTGCCAGATCGGAACCGGCACCTGGCTCAGAATAGCCTTGGCACCACCAGATGTCGCCAGCGATGGTTGGCTTCAGCAAGGTCTCTTTCTGTTCGGGCGAGCCGAAGGTGTAGAGCACCGGTCCGATCATGCCGAGGCCAAAGGTCGGCTGGCTGGTATTGGCGCGGGCCAGTTCTTCCGAGAGG
>CANKPO010000141.1 GCA_947484535.1 Caulobacteraceae bacterium | reverse complement strand
GGTCGAGGGCATGGACCCAATGATCCGCCGTCAGGCCAAGGCGATCAATTTCGGCATCATCTACGGCATTTCAGGCTTTGGCCTCGCCAACCAGCTGTCCATTCCTCAGGATCAGGCCGCCGCCTATATCCGCACCTATTTTGAGCGCTTCCCCGGCATCCGGGCCTATATGGACAAGACTAAGGCCGAGGTGCACGCCAAGGGCTATGTGACCAGCCTGTTTGGCCGAAGGATCAACATCCCCGACATCCGCGCCAAGGCTGCGGGCATGCGCCAATTCGCAGAGCGCGCCGCCATCAATGCCCCTATTCAGGGGGCGGCCGCCGACATTATCCGCCGGGCCATGGTGCGTATGCCTTCAGCTCTCGCCCAAGAGGGCTTGAAGGCCCGGATGTTGCTACAGGTCCACGATGAACTGGTGTTCGAGGCCCCGGAATCAGAAGCCGCCGCTGTCTGCGCCCTCGCCAAGCGGGTGATGGAGCGGGCGGCAGAGCCTGCCGTCCAGATCAGCGTGCCCCTAATCGTCGAGGCCAAGGCCGCGAGCAATTGGGACGAGGCCCACTAGCTGTTCTGCGGACCCTAAGCCGGCGCGCTGGCCTCTAAGAACCGCTTCACGGCTAAGGCTATGTCGGGCGAGGCCGCAATCTCCTTGCGAACCTCAGGCAGGCGCAGAAGCTTCATGGCCTCGGCCTTGGCCCTATCGGCAACGGGCCCGCTCGGCCCCGCCTCGCCCAAGCTGAGCGTCAAGAGCATCATCAGGCGGTTAGCGGGCGTAAGCTGAGACTTGATGATCGTGGCAATATATTTGCCCTCAGCCTCGACCAGTCCCCCGACCTCACCGATCCGCTTTACGATCGGGTCAGAATCCTCTGGGGTCAGGCCCGCCTTGGTGATGGACTTTTGCATCCGGGCCAGCGCCTGCAGCTTGGTGCGCGGTGGCTGGATCTGCCCGACCACATCACGCTCGAATTTGAGCGCCCCAACCGTGCTGCGAATCCAGCGGGCCGCTTCGCGCTTATTGGCTCCCCCAATGACATTTTCCAAAAGCCGGATCAGCGCCTCGACCTCTTCGAAGGCGGTGCGGTCATGGCCCATATAGGCGGTGACAAACTCCGTGCTCATCAGCATGCGCGACCGGTCGACAAAGGCCGCCTGCACATCCTCGGGCGTCATCAACTTGCCCGCGCCAAAGGTCAGGGCCATGGCCAGGGCGCGGAGCATCTCGACCTCTTGGGCCGCATTGTCCGGACACAGGCGCCGTGGGCCGAGCAGGTCTCGTAAGATCTGCCGCGCGATAGAGGCGCGAACCGCAAAAAAGGCCTCATGGCCAAGCCATTGGGCCAGCCGAACCGCCGGTCCTTCCAGCGGCGGAAGGGACTTGGCAATCGCCGGTTCGATGCGGATCAAATCATCGACCGCCTTGGGCGCGGCCAATCGGGTCATGGCCGCCAAGCGTTGGCCCAGATTGAGATTTGCCCCCAACAGGTCCGACAGGCCCTTTTTTGACCCCAAGATCTCAGAGAGGGGCTGCTCCAAGACCTTAAAAGCCAAGGCCTTGGGTCCATCCGCCATGGGCATGGCCGCGCCGGCAATCTTGTCGGCCAGATCGAGCAGAGCGGCGACCTTCTGCTTCCAATTGCGGGCGGAGGCCAGATGGGCCGCAACGCCGCCGCCGAGCAGATAGGACGGGTCTGGCTGGCTATAGAGCCTGACGGCGGCTTGAGCGAAGCCTTCAGTGGCCGGGTCGGGGAAGCGGCCCTTTTTGTGATCGATGCGAATCCGCTCCAAGGTTCGCTCGGTCAAGCCTTGAAACGACCGCACGATCTCATGAACCGATATGCCCCGGCTTTGCGATTCAGGGATCGAAATTTTCTGGATGGCACCCTGCAGGTCCATCTCTGACCCTTCGAGCAATTCGGCCATATCCGCGCGGTGCAGCAGCTCAAAGGCGGTAATGCCGTTCCTATTGAGCCACTCTTCGAGCAATCGGCTAATCCGGTCGCGCGAATGCATCGAATAGAGGTCTGACGGACTGACGCACAGGGGGGCCTGATCCTCAATCTTGGCCTTCTTCGCCTTAGCCTCAACCTCGCCCTTGGCGAGGATTGTTGAGGTCCGAAATCCTAGGGTTTCGGCGTCCATGGTCTCTTTGGTCACTTTGACCGCCGCCGCCTGTCGTTCGGCCAATAGGGATTCGGCGGTCGCCAGGGCGATGGCCCGGTCTTCGGTCGCGAGGGACAGGGTCCAAGGGGCCCCCGGCACGCGGCGAATATAGAGCTCATAATGAATAGGGGCTTGGGCCATCGATCCTCCGAAGGAGGCCATAGGTATAACTATTTTATCATCTGCGAAACTATCCCCTTAGGAAGGGGCGCTTGATGGCTAAGGCTCGCCATTGAATGGCCACATCTGTGGGGCTAGCCTATAGTGGTCGCGCTCTTTTGGGCGCGCGGACGAATAGGCTGAGGTGCTCTATGGCGAAAATTACCCTGGTCGATGACGATGAAAATATCGTCACCTCCGTCTCCTTGGCCCTTGAAAGCCACGGCCATGTTGTGAAGGCCTATTATGACGGTGCCTCGGGCTTGGCTGCGCTTGAAAGCGATCCGCCCGACCTGGTCATTCTCGATGTTAAGATGCCCCGGATGGATGGCATGGAGGTGCTTCGCCGCCTGCGCCAGACCTCGAACATCCCCGTCATTATCCTGACCTCCAAGGATGAGGAGATCGACGAGATCCTCGGCTTCAACCTTGGGGCCGACGATTATATGCATAAGCCCTTCAGCCAGCGCCTGCTGATTGAACGGGTCAAGGCGGTCTTGCGCCGTGCTCGCGACGATGAGGAGGCCGGCAATCCCGGCCAAGCGGCCGCCACGGCCGCGCGCAGCATCAAGCGCGGCCGTCTGACCCTGGATTCAGCCCGACACGACTGCCTATGGGACGACCGGGCGGTGAAGCTGACCGTGACGGAATTTCTGTTGCTGCAGTCCTTGGCCCAGCGTCCGGGCTTCGTCAAAAGCCGCGATAATTTGATGGATGCAGCCTATGATGATCAGGTCTATGTCGATGATCGCACCATCGACAGCCATATCAAGCGGATGAGACGCAAATTTCGTCAGGTCGATCCGACCTTTGATGCGATAGAAACCCTCTATGGCGTTGGATACAGATATCGCGAAGCCTGAACCGGCCCCCCAACCCGATATGCAGGCGGGGCTGGAGGTCGGGCAAGGTCAAAGGCGCGGCAAGGGGCGGCGAAAGCTGATTCCGGGCTCGCGCCTTGGCGGCCTGATCATTGCCTTGAACCTTCTGGGCCTCGCGATCCTGATCGGCGGGGCGCTGGTGCTGAACGAGATGCGGCGGGGCCTCGTCAATGCCCAGATCGATAGCCTGACCACCCAAGGCGAGTTCATCGCCAATGTGATCGACCGCGCCGCAACCATGGGCGAGCCGGTCCCGCAGCTTGAAGTCGACCGCGCCGCTCAGACCCTGCAACTGCTGTTCATCCCAAGGTCCCAGCGCGCTCGGCTATTTGATGCCGATGGGCAGGAGTTAGCCGACAGCTACACCGTTTCCGATCACGTCGAGAAGCGGCTGCTGCCACCGGCCCGCAAGCCGGGGACACCGGCTCCTACAGTTCAGAACGATCCCTCACGCCCGGCCAAGGAAGAGGCGGCTCGCAAGGCGCTGCAGCAAGAGGTCGCCCGCGCCCTGAAGGGTAAGCCCGTAGCGGGGATGAGGATGGGTGCCAATGGCGACCGGGTCGTTTCAGTCTCGATCCCTCTGCGCCATGTCGAGGCGGTCCTTGGCGTGCTGACACTGGAGTCCGGCGATGTGGACGAGATTATCGCGGCGGAGCGCAAGGCCCTCTTGCCCTTCATCATTATGGCCATTGCCGTATCGCTGGCCTCGTCCTTCCTGCTCAATCAGCTCATTGCCCAGCCGGTGCTGCGCTTGGCGCGGGCTGCGGACCGGGTCAGACTCTCGCGCGCCAGAGCCATTATCTTGCCGGATCTCGCAGACCGGGAGGACGAGTTGGGTGATCTGACAAGGTCCCTACAGTCCATGACCTCGGCCCTGACCTCGCGCATGGATGCGATTGAACGGTTTGCCGCCGATGTCGCCCATGAGATCCGCAACCCGCTCACCTCGATCCGGTCAGCGGTCGAGACCCTCGATATTGTGTCTGAGCCCGCACCCCGCGCCAAGCTGATGGGCATATTGAAACAGGATGTCGGGCGGCTGGATCGCCTGATCACCGACATTTCCAACGCCTCACGTTTAGATGCCGAACTGTCGCGCGATGCGCCAAGGCCGATTGATCTGCCGCGTCTCTTGTCCGACCTTAGCGCCCTCTATAGCCAAAGCGCCACGCAGGGTGAGGCGAGCGTCATCATGGGAGATGCTGAAGCCCTTGAAAACCTGACCATCAGCGGGCGAGAGGGCCCGCTCAGCCAAGTGTTCCGCAACCTGATCGACAATGCCCGCTCCTTTACCCGCCCGGTCGGCGACGCGGAGCGGCAGGTTCGCATTGAGATGCGCAAGGTGGGCACCGAGGCGCGGGTCACCATCGAGGATGATGGCCCCGGCATTCCGCCAGAAAATCTCGAAACCGTCTTTGAGCGGTTCTATACGTCGCGGCCACGCGGAGCGGTTTTTGGCGGCAATTCAGGGCTGGGACTGTCCATTGCCCGCCAGATCGTCGAGGCCCATAGCGGCCATATCTGGGCCGAAAATCGCCTGGATGAGGAGGGGCAGATCCTCGGCGCGCGCTTCAGTGTCAGTCTGCCTTGTCTGTCGACATGACAGACCATAGCCCAATTCACGGCGGCCTGATTGCTCGGCACCGGATGGGGCGCTGGCATGGCGTCCT
>CANKPO010000140.1 GCA_947484535.1 Caulobacteraceae bacterium | reverse complement strand
GTCACGCCGGGCACCTTGACCGAGGATGGCCTTTTAGATGCGCGCGGGGCCAATCGCTTGGCCGCCATTGCCGTGCGTGGTGGGCAGGCCTCTGTGGCTAGTGTTGAGCTGTCAACGGGCGATGTCGAGGCCATGGTCATGGACCGTGAAGGCTTGGCGGCGGCTCTGGCGGCCCTGCAGCCTTCTGAAATCTTGGTGCCGGACCGCCTCTTTGCCGATGAGATCGTGTCGGCGGCGCTTAAGGCCGTATCGGGTCTGGTCCAGCCTATGGCTTCGGCCTTGGCAGAACCGGGCGCGTCAGAGGCGCGGCTCAAGCGGCTCTATGGCGTCGATACGCTCGATGGGTTTGGGGCTCTTACGGGGGCTGAGATCTCGGCTCTGGGCCTGATTGCCGCCCATCTGGAGACCACGCAGGCGGGTAAGCTTCCGGCCCTTCGTCCGCCGCGCCGGGCCGGGGCTTCGGACATTATGGCCATCGATCCGGCGACGCGCTTTAGCCTTGAGATCGACCGGACCCAGAACGGGGGCCGCGAGGGCTCGCTTCTGGCGGCCATTGATCGGACCGTGACGGCAGGCGGGGCGCGGCTCTTGGCAGCGCGTCTGGCAAGGCCGCTTCTGTCACCCGTCGCCATCGGCGCGCGGCTCGACGGCGTTGGCTGGTTCCTCGAGCGCCGTAGCCTTCGCGCGCGGTTGCGCGATCAGCTCAAGGGCTCTGGCGACATGGCCCGCGCCCTGTCGCGCTTGGCGCTGGGCCGAGGTGGGCCGCGTGATCTGGGCTGTCTGCGCGATGGCCTCAAGGCGGGCGAAACCATCGCCGCAGCGGTCCTGTCCGGCAGCGGGCAGGGCGGTATGGATGGTCCTCCGGCTGAGATCGCTGAGGCCCTGTCGGCCCTGACCCCATCACTTCATCCGGACCTTGCGCGGTTCCTCGCCAATCTCAGCGAAAATCTGGGCGAGGACCTGCCTGCCCAAGCCCGCGACGGCGGTTTTGTCGCCCCCGGTGCTCGGCCAGAGTTGGATCAGACCAGAGCCCTGCGCGATGATAGCCGCCGGGTGGTGGCCGCGCTGGAACAGGCCCTGATTGCCGAGACCGGCGTTCCCCTCAAGATCAAGCACAATGCCGTGCTCGGCTATTTCGTCGAGGCCACGGCCAAGCAGGGCGAGGTCCTGTTCCAGCCGCCTTGGAATACCCGCTTCATCCATCGCCAGACCCTCGCCAATCAGGTGCGGTTCACGACCACAGAACTGGCCGAGCTGGATGCCAAGATCGCGCAGGCGGCCGAGCGGGTACTGGCTATCGAGGTCCAGACCTTTGAGCTTTGGCGGGCGGAGGCTCAGGCCCTCGCCGCCCCCATCCAGGCCGCCGCCGAAGGGGCCGCGCGGATCGATGTTGCCGCCGCCCTGTCCGAATGGGCCGATGATGTTCAGGCGGTGCGACCGATAATTGACGATAGTCTGGTCTTCGAGGCCGAGGGCGCGCGTCATCCGGTCGTTGAGGCGGCGGTCAAGCGTCAGGGCCTGCCCTTTACGCCCAATGACTGCCTGCTCGACGGGGCGGGGCTGGCGGGGGTGCGGCTGGCGGTGGTGACCGGGCCGAACATGGCCGGTAAATCGACCTTCTTGCGTCAGAACGCGCTTTTGGCGGTGCTGGCCCAGGCCGGAGCCTATGTGCCCGCCACGCGCCTTCGTTTGGGCATTGTGGACCGGCTCTTTAGCCGCGTTGGGGCTGGGGATGATCTGGCCCGGGGTCGCTCGACCTTCATGACCGAGATGGTCGAGACCGCCGCCATACTAACCCAGGCCACGGCCCGGTCCTTGGTTATTCTCGACGAGATTGGCCGTGGCACCGCGACCTATGACGGTCTGGCCATCGCCTGGGCCTGCGCCGAGGCCCTGCACGATGTGAACCGCTGCCGCGCCCTATTTGCCACCCACTATCACGAGCTGGCCAAGCTTGAGACGCGGCTGGCCAGTGTCGGCAACCTGTCCCTGCGCGCCAAGGAATGGAATGGCGATCTGGTGTTTCTGCATGAGGCCAAGCCCGGCCCGGCCGATCGCTCCTATGGGGTACAGGTCGCCAAGCTGGCCGGTGTGCCAATGGCGGTCGTGGCGCGGGCCCGAGAGGTCTTGCAGCGGTTAGAGAGCGAAACCTCGTCCCCGGTTCGGCTCGATGACCTGCCCCTGTTTTCGGCTGTGGCCACCCCAGTGACCGCGCACAGTGAGCCCTCAAAGGTCGAGGCGGATCTGCGGGGCTTGGACCTTGACGGTATGTCTCCGCGTGAAGCGATGGATGTTCTTTATCGGCTGAGGTCTCTAATCAATTAGATAATTATAAGTATTTAATGCCGTCTTTTTAATAATAACTATCATTACTTAAAATAAATTTAGGTATTTACCCTTTGTTTACAGTCGATCTGTAGAACGGTCGGTGCGGCAAAATGCTGCTCAATTTCTAAAATGGAAATTGAATACTCGTGAACAAGGGTTATCGCTATGGAAAATAGCATAAACACCAATGTAGGGGCGTATCTTGCCCTGCAAAACCTCACCACCACCTCGATGGAGCTGAGGACCACTCAAGGCCGTATCAGTACAGGACGCAAGGTCGACACAGCGGTCGACAATGGTTCGACCTGGGCGATTGCGCAGAATTTGCGCGGCCAGTCGTCATCATTGAACGCCGTTCGAAATTCTCTGGATCGGGCTCAGTCCACGGTGGATGTTGCCCTATCAGCAGGCGGTAACGTCTCTGATCTCCTGCTCCAGATGAAAGAGAAGGTCCTTGCGGCTTCGGATAGGTCGCTTGACTCCACCAGTCGGTCAGCCCTGGCAGAAGACTTCAAGGTGATCCGCGAGGCGATCAAGAAGACGGTGGCGAATGCCGACTTTGTCGGCACCAATATGATTAAGACCGGCGGCATTAATGTACGGGCCCTCGCCAATGTCGACGGAAACTCGATCATCACCGTCGTGGCTCAGAGTTTGGCTGTTGGTGGCCCCAATATTACCTTTAGTATAAACTCAACAATCGCAACATCGACTCTCGCATCCAGCGTTCTAGACAAGTTGAATGTTTCAATTATCAACGTTAATACCAAGCTCGGTATTATGGGCGCGCAGTCCAAAGCTATCGGCCTTCACCTGACCTTTGTCCGCAAGCTGCAGGACAGTTTGGATGGTGGGGTTGGTAACCTGGTCGATGCGGATATGGCCAAGGAAAGCGCCAAGTTGCAGTCCCTCCAGACCAAGCAACAGTTGGGCATTCAGGCGGTCTCGATTGCCAACCAATCGACCTCGTCGATCCTGTCGCTGTTCCGATAGCGCCACCGAACTTTCAGACATTTTCCAAAAGTAAAAGGCGAGAGCGTGCGCGTTCTCGCCTTTTTTACGACAATAAAAATGGTTAAAATTTACGTCTATAAATTAACTATAAAGTAATAATGTTAACTATTCTTTATTATATTAAAGTATTTTTAGGCATTAACTGCCAACCTTGGGGTGCGGTATAGTGCCGTTTGTACCTAAAATAGGTACTTATAACTCTTAAATGGAGCGCCTCAATGGCTATTAACAGTATTAATACGAACGATGGGTCGTTTATTGCGTTGCAAAATCTTGCCGCAACCAATGCAGCCCTGAACGCGACCCAAGACCGGATCAGTACCGGCAAAAAGGTCGCTATGCCCAAAGACAATGGCGCGATCTGGGCTATCGCGCAGAACCTTCGGGGGGCGTCTCAGTCGATCAATGCGGTTAAGAACTCGCTCGATCGGGCACAGTCGACCGTTGATGTTGCAATGACGGCGGGTACCAACGTGTCGGATCTCTTGCTTCAGATGAAGGAAAAGGCCCTCGCTGCTGCAGACCCCGCTTTGGATACGAGCTCACGCACGAATCTGAATGAAGATTTCAAGGTTCTTCGGGAAACTGTCAAAAAAACCATCGCTAATGCCGACTTCAACGGTAGCAATATGCTCAGAACCAACGGTGTCACTGTTCGCGGCCTCGCCAACGTTGCGGGTACCGATACGATTACCGTTGCTGCGGCATTGCTCACCTTCGGTGGCACGATCAATACGCTGGCCGGTACGGCGACCATCGGATCCAACTCCAGTGCTGCTGCGGTCACCACATTGGCCGCAGTCAACACCACCATATCCAACGTCAGCACCGCGCTGGCGAGAATGGGTGCGCAGTACAGGGCACTGGTTCTGCACAATAGCTTTATGGCCAAACTGCAGGACAACCTCGATTCAGGTGTTGGCAACCTGGTCGATGCGGATCTGGGCCGAGAAAGTGCGCGGCTCCAGTCTCTCCAGAGCCGGCAACAGTTGGGTGTTCAGGCGACATCGATCGCCAATCAGTCAACATCGGCCCTGTTGGGTCTCTTTAGGTAACAACTATGGGGGAGGCGGCCTCGCTGCCTCCCCTTCTATTCGCATAAAGAACAGTAATAATAAATAGTCTTTTCATATAAGAGGTTCTGGACTCGGAAAATGTCTTCCCAAACATTATAGATGCCTCACCAAATTCTCGATCCTATCTCCCAAATATATTCATCACTCTCAGATGGAGTGTTGTCATGTCCATGAACAGCATCAATACGAACTATGGTGGGTTCGTTGCGCTGCAAAACCTGACCGAGACAACCAAGGCCCTGCGTCAGACCCAAGATCGGATCAGCACGGGTCGCACGATCAGTTCGAGCCGCGACAATGGCGCGATCTGGGCCATAGCCCAAAATCTGCGGGCCGGGTCCCTGTCGATCAATGCTGTGAGGGGATCCCTTGACCGCGCTCAGTCGACAACCGATGTCGCCCTCAATGCGGGCTCAGCCGTTTCGGACCTGCTTTTGCAGATGAAAGAGGCAGCCCTTGCGGCCTC
>CANKPO010000139.1 GCA_947484535.1 Caulobacteraceae bacterium | reverse complement strand
TCCCGACCGCCAGGTGCGCCGGCGAGCGGTTGACCGAGCAGGCTGAGCGCCTTGCGGGCCGCCTCAACCTGTGTGGGATCGGTGACACGGACCGTGACCACGCCATTGACCTGACCAAGGCCGGTAAAGACGATCTGTTCGGTCCGCAGCGTGCCACGAACATCCTCAAGCAGATTGGCCAAGCGCTCGCGCTTCAAGGCATCCGTATCCACCTCAAGCAAAAGGTAGGAGCCGCCTTGCAAGTCTAGGCCCAGATTAAGCTTCTGGCTCGGAACCCAAGCGGGCATCTGATCCATCACCGACTTGGGCAGGACGTTGGGCAAGGTGAAGACAAGGCCGAACAGAAGTGCGGCTGTACAAGCAATCACCTTCCAGCGGGCAAGATTGAGCATGGGCTTGGACTTTCGGCGCCGAGAAGACGGGCGGTAACATCAAAAAAGACGGCGGCAGGATGGACCTGCCGCCGCAATCATTAGGACTTGGTGTCGTTGGCTGCAGCAGGCTCGCCGCGCGTGCGCACGTCAGAGATCATCGCCTTGACGACCTTGACGGTCACGCCCGTGGCAATCTCGACGCCCACTTCGGTGTCTTCGACGCGGGCCACCTTGCCGATCATGCCGTTAGATAGGACCACCGTGTCGCCGCGCTTGATGCCTGTGATCAGGGCCTGATGTTCCTTAGCGCGCTTTTGCTGCGGGCGGATTAGGAGGAAATAGAACAGCACCAAGAGCAGCAAGATCGGGGCGATCTGCAACAAAAAGTCTTGCGGGCCGCCCATTGGGGCGCCTGCTGCTGCAGCGGTCTGGGCCATAGCCGGGGTCGCGAACATGAAGTCTCACCTGTTATGGTCGGCCTGCACGAACATCGTCGGCCTCAAGTTGCCGGAAACTAGGCGTTGAAGGCGGGTTTTGCAATGGAGCGCCAACCGCTTTAGGAACCATAGGCCATGACCCATGATCTTAATGCCACCCTGATCCGCATTGCCGAGGCCCTAGAACGGCTGGTTCCGCCCCCCGTGCCCGAACCTGACTTCTCGTGCGCCAAGCTCTTTCGCCATGATGCGGGCCAAGGCCTGTTCGTGCCCGCGCCGGACTATCCGCTGGCGCTGGACCTTTTGGTGGGGGTGGAGCGGCAAAAATCGCGCTTTGTTGAGAACCTTCGCCGCTTTGCCAAGGCGCGGCCGGCCAACCCGGTCCTGCTCTGGGGCGCGCGCGGGGCAGGCAAGAGCTCGATGGTCAAGGCCGCCTTCATGGCCGTTGCCGCCGAACAGCCCAGCCTTCGCCTGATCGAGGTCGACCGCGACGAGGTCACCGCCCTGCCACGCCTGTTCGAGCGCCTGCGCGGGCGTCCTGAGCGATTCCTGGTCCTCTGCGATGACCTATCCTTCGAAGAGGGCGCGGCCTCGGCCAAGGCCCTGAAATCCGCGCTCGAAGGCGGGGTCGGCGGGCCACCGGAAAATGTGCTCTTCACTGCCACCTCCAACCGCCGTCACCTGATGCCGCGCGACCACAACGAGACCAAGGGAGCCATGGCGGCTGCCGAAGATGCCGAAGAGGAGGTCTCGGTCTCGGACCGATTTGGCCTATGGATCGGCTTCCCGCCCATGGACCAGCCGACCTATCTGGAGGCCGTGCGCCTCTATGCCCAGCGTTTTGACCTGACGATCAAGGACCTCGACCGCCGCGCCCTGCAGTGGTCGCAACTGCGCGGGGGCCGGTCGGGCCGCGTCGCTTGGCAGTTTATTCGGGATCTGGCGGGGGAGTTGGATCGGGATCTGCAGGGGTAGAACCCCCCTACCCCGGCTACGCCGGTACTTCCCCCAGAGGGGGAAGATCATAGATGCGTAAATCTTCCCCCTATGGGGGAAGCGATGCGAAGCATCAAAGGGGGCCTTGTTTCCTCTGCCCGCGATCTCCGCGAAGGCGGGGACCCAGACCCGTTCACGCAGTTGAGAGGACCATGGATACCCCCCTCACCCAACCCTCTCCCCCAAGGGGGGCAAGGCCTTTCAGTTACTTGCGTCATTGCGAGCGCAGCGAAGCAACCCAGGGGACTGACACGAACCAGAGTTGATGTTCCCCTAGGTTGCTTCGGCGCGATGCGCCTCGCAATGACGCGGAACATATAGTTCCACCCTCCTCATGCTGAGCCTGTCGAAGCATGGGGAGGACCCAAAACTGCCCTACCTTGGCATCACCAAGGCCGGATCGATCGGGCGGGCCTTTTCTCGGGGCGAGGGTGCATAACGGAGCTCGAAGTGAAGCTGGGGCACCTCGACGCCGCCCGTGCGGCCAACCGTGCCAATGGTCTGGCCCTGAGCGATGCGGTCCTTGATCTTGACCGCGGTACTGGCCATGTGGGCATAGGCCGTGACCCAGCCGCCCTCATGCTTGATCAACACCAGATTGCCAAAGCCAGGGACCAGATTGCCAGAATAGACCACCTCGCCCCCGGCGGCTGCGCGGACGGGATCGCCATCCTTGCCACTGAGATTGATGCCGTCATTGCGTTGACCGCCGGGCTTGATCCCAAAGCCTGAGATCACATCGCCGCGCACAGGCCAGAGGAAGCGGCCGCGACCTGAGGCGATGATTTCAGCTTCAGATGACGGTGCCCCGGCATCGTTGCTAACCATCGGGGCTGGCGGCAAGGTCACAGGACGCGGCTCAGGCCGGACGGGCGGCGGCAAGATGCCGTTGACCACCGGCTTGGGCGGCAGAACGGTCGGGGTAGAGGCGGTCATAGACTGATTGAGGGGCTGGGCCGCTGCAGCCTCATCGGCCGCGCGCTTGGCGGCAATCGCTCGCTCATTGGCCAACCGAGCCGCTTCCCGGCGGATCGTTTCCTGCTCGGCTTCAAATCGTGCGGCTTCAGCGCGGTCGGCAGCGGCCTGTTGCGCAGCGCGCTCAGCGGCCTGCGCTTTCTTGACCAAACGCAGCTGAACTTCAGCCGGTAGCTTGATCTTCTGACCGGGACGCAGGCCCCGGCTGGAGGTGGCCTTGTTCAGCTTCGTCAGGTCTGAGAGGCTGACGTCAAAACGGTTGGCAATGTCTGAATAGGTGTCACCGCGCTGGACCTCATAGACCAAGGGGGCGGGAACCTTCAGCACCTTGCCCCGCGTCAGAGCATAGGGCCGCTTCAGGCCGTTCATCTGGATCAGGTCGTCCCTGTCCATGCCGAGACGCCGGGCCACGCTGGCGACCGTATCGCCACGCACGACCTTGTAGGTGCCCTTGCCGCCCTGCACATTCTTGGGCAGCGCCGCGTAGGACTGGGTCGAGATCACGATGGCGGGAGCCGCATCGGCCTCATCCTGACCGGAGGCGACCGCAGAGCCGGGAACCTTTATGCGCTCGCCAAACCTAAGGGCATAGGGCTTCTTCAGCCCGTTAAGGGCGATGATCTCAGCCTGGCTGACCTTCAGACGCTTGGCGATCAGACCGACCGTATCGCCCCTGGCCACCTTGTAGGTGTCAATGGTTTCGGCAGCCTGGGCGACCGGCGCAGACCTGGTGTCCGATTTCACGCTTGGCGCCGCGTCCGCTTGACCCGGAACCTTCAGGACCTTGCCCACGGATAGGCCATAGGGCTTTTTGAGATCATTCAGCGCAATGATGTCGTCTTGACTGACCTTCAAACGCTGAGCGATCAGGCCGACTGTATCGCCGCTTTTCACCCGATAGGTGGCGCTGGCCGTCTCGGCCTGGGGCTCAGACGCCCTGGTCTTGGCCTTGGGTTCATCGGCTGCGGCCACTTTAGACCCGGTCAAGGTCAGAACCTGACCCAATTTGAGGGCATAGGGCCGCTTCAAACTGTTCAGTTCAATAATGTCAGCTTGGCTCACCCCGGTTCGATTGGCGATCCCACCCACCGTATCGCCGTTGGCGACCTTATAGGTCGAGGGGCTCGCGCTATTGGATTTAACGTCAATCCGCGAGGAGGTCTTAGCCGCTTTTGAGGGCGTGACCTTCAGCACCTTGCCCAAGGACAGGGTGTAGGGCTTTTTGAGACCATTCATCTGGATGAGATCGGCTTGGGTCATATCCAAACGCTTGGCAATCACCTCGACCGTATCACCCTTGACCACGATATAGGTGCCGTCAGCCTGGATATTGGCCGCTGAACGCTTGGCCGAGGCGCTGTCTGTCGCAGCGTCGGCGCGCAGGACTTCACCGCTCAGAGGGCTCACACTGAGGGCAAGGGCCGAGGCCAAGATCAGGACTTTTCTCATCGCCGCTCCAAACGAAAGATGGCGGGAATCACCGTTGGCAAGGTCGGAAACCCTTTACCATGCCGCCCACTCAAGCAAATCAATAAATAATTCCACAAGTTATAGCTCCCGAGCCACGCCCTCAAGGAGGGGCACGAACCGGACATCACAGAGGGTCTCTACCTTAAAATCTCCCTGTCCGTCGCCAGCATAGCGCATCAGGCTTTGAACGGGCCCACGCCCAACCGGCGCGACCAGCACGCCGGAAGGCTTCAGTTGCGACAAGAGCTCTCTAGGCTCCCCCGGCGCCGCAGCTGTGACCAAAATACGGTCGAAAGGCGCCTGATCGCGCCAGCCCTCTGCGCCGTCGCCGAACCGGGTGATGATATTGGTCAGATCGAGCGCCTTGAACCGCTTTTCGGCCTCGCCCATCAAGGTGCGATAGCGCTCGACGGTGTAAACATAGCGGGCCAGCCGCGCCAAAACAGCAGTTTGATAGCCCGATCCGGTGCCGATCTCCAAAACCCGTGAGCGAGGCTCAAGGGTCAGGGCTTGGGTCATCAGGCCGACGATGAACGGCTGGCTGATGGTCTGACCGCAGGCGATGGGCAGGGCCGAATCTTCCCAAGTTCGGTCCTGAAACAGATCCGGCACGAACAGGTCGCGCGGCGTCTGCTCCAGCGCACCCAGAACGT
>CANKPO010000138.1 GCA_947484535.1 Caulobacteraceae bacterium | reverse complement strand
GGCCCCCATGGCGGCACAGGGACCTATGAAATCGGCAATCCGAGCTTCGACTCCGAGATCGTTACCTCCATCGAAGCCACTCTGCGCTACACAACCGGCCGCGCCCGCCTTGAGGGCCATCTTTACCGCGCCCATTATGAGGGCTTCATTGAAGAGAACCCGACGGGAGAGATGCAGGACGATCTTCCCGTCTATCTCTTCACCCAGACCAATGCGGATTTCTATGGTTTCGAGCTGGATGTCGGGTACGACCTTTGGACCGATGGTGACCGCAGCTTGACGCTTGAGCTAGGCTCCGATCTGGTGCGCGGCGACACGGACGCCGGGTCTGCGGCCCGCATCCCACCCTATTCCGTCACGGGCAAGATCGGCTGGAAAACCGCCGCCTATAGTGCAGAGCTTGAACTGCGCCATGTCGGTGCCGCCGATCAGCACTTGGCGACGTTCGAACTGCCCACCGACAGCTACAGCCTGGTCAATATCACAGCCTACTGGAAGCCGGTTGCGGACACATCTTGGCGACTGTTCCTCGACGCTCATAACCTCACCGATGAGACCGCGCGTGAGCATGTTTCATTCTTGAAGGATGTGGCGCCAATGCCGGGACGGTCCATTCGAATTGGAACCGCACTGACCTTTTAGGCGAGCCGCTAAGATAAAGGGGTGGAGGCGCGCATGACGGGCCTAGAAACCGGCTCGCTTGCGGTCTTCGCGGCCACGAGCGGCTCGGCGACATAGAGCACAGACCAGAAGGTCACGGCAGCGAAGACACAAAAGACCGTGATCAGAGTCACAAGCCTGCCCATCGACATCCTCACCCCTGCGTCCAAGTCGCGAACCCTATTTAGTAGTCGAATTACAGAGAATCATAAACTACTCAAGGGCGCAAATGATAATGGCCCGATTGCGCCTGATAATTGGGCCGAGCAGACGGACAAAAAATGTCTGTGTTCGGATGAAAAATCAGCTTAATAACAGCATCTGCTCAGATCCGAGAAGCCCAATGAAGGGCATAGCGATCTTTGGAATCAGATGGCCCTATCGACCAATCCTCGGCCTGCGCCACCGCCTAAACCCAAGGCCCACGCCAAGAAGCGTCGGGCCCGGCGGCAATATGCGACCTTGGCCTATCGGACCACGCCCCAACTTGAGATTATCCTGGTCTCGTCTCGCGAAACAGCACGCTGGGTCATTCCAAAGGGCTGGCCGATGAAGGGCCGCACGCCGCACGCCGCCGCAGCCTTAGAGGCCTTCGAAGAGGCCGGTGTAACGGGAACAATCTCGAAATCGCTCGTCGGCACCTTCAACTACAACAAGCGGCTATCCGACGGTGAGGTGATCACCTGCACGGTTGAGGTCTATCCGATGATGGTGGAGATCGAACGCGCCGACTGGCCCGAGAGCGAACAACGCACCCGCCAGTGGTTCAGCCTGACTGCCGCCGCCGAGGCCGTCGAAGAAGACACCCTCAAGACACTGATCAGCAAGTTCAAGCCTGCGCTCTAGGTCGGCCTAGGCCTCCAGCTCAATGTCCCAGTAGAGATAGTCCAGCCAACTCTCATGCAGGTGCCCGGGCGGGAAACGTCGACCCCGATCTTGCAGTTCATATTGCGTTGGTCGACGAGGATTGCGCGCAGGAACCATGCCGGCCTCGCGCGGCGTCCGTCCGCCCTTGAACAGGTTACAGGGTGAGCAGGCGGTGACAATATTGTCCCAACTGGTCTTGCCGCCGCGCGACCTTGGCTGAACATGGTCGAAGGTCAGGTCTTCGCCAGAGCCGCAATATTGACAGGAGAAGCTGTCGCGCAGGAACAGGTTGAACCGGGTAAAGACCGGCGGGCGGTCCTGAGGAACATAGTGCTTTAAGGCGATGACGCTTGGCAGGGCCATCTCAAAGGTCGGGGACCTGACGATCTGATCATAGGTCGAGACCACATCGACCCGATCCAGAAACACCGCCTTGATCACCTCCTGCCATGGCCACAGCGACAGGGGGTAATAGGAAAGGGGCCGGAAATCTGCATTGAGCACCAATGCCGGATAGCCCGAAGAGAGGGATTTGACAGCCTGCATCAGCCGATCTCCCGGCCAAAGCCGCAAGACCCCGTGATCAGGGCGGAAAGGGAAATCGGGATGGACCTGAAGACGGATCTCCTCACCGGTTGTCAGCGGACTTATCCTAGTGAACGCTGATTTGACGACAGGTCTATGACGGACCCGACTCACCGCGCCGTCAATCCATAAGAACGTCGCCGCGACGAAGTGCGCTATGAAAACGCCATAAAACCATGGCCGCGATGCCGCGATAGGGCCGCCAAGCCTCGGCCCGCAGGTGGATCTGTTTCTCTGTGGCTCTTTTTTCCGTTCCATCCAAGAGACGCACCGCCTCCTGCAAGATCACATCACCGGCTGGAAAGAGGTCGCTATGGCCGTGGCTGAACATCAGGAAGGTTGCAGCTGTCCAGTGGCCTACGCCCTTGATCGCGGTTAGGGCGCTCATAGCCGCATCGCTGTCGAGACCATTCAACTGTTCGAAATCAATGGCCCCGCTAATCTGGGCCAAGGCGATTTCTTTGGCATAGCGTACCTTGGGCCGCGACAGGCCAAAGCTGCGCAGATGATCCTCATCACTGGCCAAGATCGTGCTGGCGGTGATCTGGCCCATGCCGGTTTCAAACCGTTTCCAGATCGAGTCGGCGGCCGCGACCGAGACCTGCTGCCCCACCACCATCTTGACCAGACCGGTAAAGCCGCCCGGCCGTCTGGGCCAGTCAAACCCTGTGACCCGATCATCAATCCGCGCCATGGCTGGATCCATCGCCGTGAGCACCTTGCGGGCTTCAGCGATTTGCGTCGGGTCGGGCCAATGAAAAGGGGGCGCTTTCACGCCCCCCACCACATCGAAAGACCTTGCCAAGTGCAAGGCCTCATTTGGTTAAACCCATCAACGCTTAGACGGCGATAAAGGCCAAAGCCACCGTGGCACCGAGGACCAGAAGGCCAACCATGCCGGTACGGTCGATAGCGCGTTCAAAGCGGGTCAAGTTTGCGAGAGTCATGTTCATGTTCCTTGCTCTTAAAGTCCAAGCCCCGGGGAGGGGGCCGTCCAGTCTGGACAGAGCTTAGATGGGTTCGATCTAAGCATTGTCAAGATGAGCTTTACGATTTTCCGATCACGGCGTATAAGGGGCCATGAAGTTGACCTGTCCGATCACCGGCCCCAAGCCCTACCATCACGGCGATCTGCGTCGGGCGTTGCTGGATGCTGCCTCGCGCGTGCTTGAGCGTGAGGGTCCGACCGCCCTGTCTCTTCGTGCGGTGGCGCGTGAAGCGGGGGTGAGCCCTGCGGCCCCCTATCATCACTTCAAGGATAAGAGCGAGTTGATGCTGGCCATCTCCGAAGAGGGCTTTGATCAACTCTACGACTTTATGCGCCAATCGTCTGATCCCGATGGGCCGCCGATGGAGCGGGTCGCGGCCATTGGCGTGGCCTATGTCGAGTTCGCCAAGGCCCACCCTTCGATCTACCGGGTCATGTATGACTGCTCACGCGACCTAGAAGCCCTGCCTGACAAGGCCCACAAGGCCGAGGATGGGGCCTACAGCCTGCTGAAAAAGGCGATGATCGACCTGGGCGTTGTCAGTTCGGATCAAGAGGTTGATCTGGAACTGGCCTGTATCGCCGCCTGGTGCGCGGCCCATGGCTTGGCTGAGATGGTCGGCTTTCGCCAGTTTGACAGCCTCAAGGCCAAGATGGGCGGCGAAAAGGCCTTTCTGGCGGGCGTGCTGAGCCATCTGGGCACCTTTGGTCAGGCCCGCAACAGGGGCTAGATCTGATGGGTTATGCCACCCGTTTTGCCCCCTCCCCGACCGGCCTGCTCCATCGTGGCCATGGTTTTTCGGCCCTTAGCGCCTATCAGCGGGCCAAAGAGCTCGGCGGCCGCTTTATCCTGCGCATCGAAGATATTGACCAGACCCGTTGCCGTCCCGCCTTTACCGCGGCCCTTCTAGAGGACCTGGCGTGGCTGGGCCTGACCTGGGAACAGCCGGTTCGTATCCAATCTGAGCATATGGCCGACTATCACGCCGCGCTTGGGCAGTTGCGGGACCAAGGTCTGGTCTATCGCTGTTTCAAGACCCGCAAGGAAGTGGCAGACGATATTGGCCGCGCACCCCATGGGCTGGGGCTGGCCTATAGCGGCACGCCCCTCTGCGCCGCCGAAGAGACCGCGCGAATAGAGGCCGGTGAGCCCTATGCTTGGCGGCTGTCGCTCGATGCGGCCAAGGCCCATCTGGGCGAGGCTTACGAAAGCCTTGCCTTTACCGACGAATTACGCGGTACCGTCACGGCTAGGCCCCACTTGGCCGGAGACGTGGTTTTGGCCCGCAAGGATCTGGGCGTCGCCTACCATCTGGCGGTCGTCGTCGATGATGGGCTGCAAGAGATCACCCACATTGTGCGCGGAGAGGACCTGTTCGAGGCCACCGGCATTCAACGTCTGCTTCAGACCCTGCTCGGATTGCCAACACCGATCTATCGCCACCACCCGCTGCTGATGGGCCCCGATGGCAAAAGATTGGCCAAACGCGACCTTGCCCAAACCCTGCAGGACCTGCGCAGGCAAGGGCTATCGGCCGAGCAGTTGCGCGCAGAACTAGGATTTTAGGCGACCGCTAGAGGGTCAGCCCAACTCGCCCTTCAGCCCGCTCTCGATCAGGGCGATGGTCCGCTCGATGCCGAAAATGGCCACAAAAGAGCCAAAGCGAGGCCCTTGGCTCTGACCGAGTAGGACCTCATAGAGCGCCGCAAACCATCCGCGCAGAGGCTCAAAGCCTGCATCCTTACCCGCCGCATAGACCTCGTTCTGGATCAGATCGACATCGGTGCAGGCCGGTCCAAGATCCTTCAAACGGTCGGCTAAATCTTCCATAGCCGAGCGTTCACGGCTATCCGGCGCGCGGAAAACCTTATTC
>CANKPO010000137.1 GCA_947484535.1 Caulobacteraceae bacterium | reverse complement strand
TGAGCACTCACGCCCAGACTTCTCAGCGGCCCACAGCTACGAGACCTTCAACGGCCTCCTGTCCTCAGCCATGTCGGCGCGGGCCTCGGATGAGGATGTCAAACGCGCCCAGACCCGGTTAGCCACCCTATCGCCCGATGATCAAAGCCCCCTTGCGAAACAACTTCGCTGGCAGACCCTGAGCCTGCGCGACTGGTCGCGGCTCAATGAGGCCCGCAATAGGATCCGCTGGGCTTGGCATCGCTATTTTGGCGAGGTCGATTTCCTGATCACCCCGGTCATGCCGGTCACCGCCTTCCCCCACGACCATGGCCGTGAAGGGTCGCGCACGGTTGATATTGACGGAAAGGCCCTGCCCTATTTCAACCAGACCTTCTGGGCCGGGTTGGCCGGGGTCGCCTATCTGCCCGCGACCGTCTTCCCGGCAGGATTGGCCACAGACGGTCTGCCGGTCGGTCTACAGATTATCGGCCCGGCCTATAGCGATCTGCGCACCATCGGTTTGGCCCAGAGGCTCGAGGCCATGGGCTTTGGCTTTACCCCACCGCCTGCCTATTCAGCCTGAGGCGCAGTCCCATTAGTTCTGGGGCTTTTTCAGTCCAAGACGGATGGCGATCTGCACCGAGGCGCCGTCGACCGGCGCACCGTCGGAGGACCAGGGGTTCATCTTCATGGTCGAGGCCAAGAGGGCGGCCGCTTCTGAAAAGCCTAGGCCCTCGGGTTCTGCGGCCTGAGGCTGACAGTTGGTCAGACTGCCGCCGATGGTGACCCGGCAAAGGACGACGCCTCGGCCTGTCGAGACCCCTTGGGCCACCGCTTCAGGCGGGAACACCTTGGGCGCTCGCTCGGCATCAAAGCCATAGGTCCATTTGGGCGAGTCGATCATGCGGTCTTCGCCGCGATTTGGCGGCGCAAAACGGATGGGTACGTCGACCCAGACATCCTCACCGCGCCGGGGCTTGGCCAGATCCGGGGTCAGTTGGAACTTTCGCGTCAGCAAGAGGGCGGCATTGCCAAAGCCAAGCTTGGTGGGAGTTTCCTTAGTGATCTGACAGCGCGACAGGCCGCCAAACTTGACCACCTGACAGTGGGCGACCGCATAGCCCTCCGCATTACCTGCCTCGGCAGGATAGGCCTGGTTCCAGTCCGCCGTACTGGGGGCCTGAGCCCAGGTCGGATGGTCCAACATGGTGATCAGGCGCCGGGGCAAGGGATTGTTCTTGATCCAACTGGTCGGACAGGGCTTGCCCCCCATACCGCACTCACCGGGCATGGCCGAGGATGAGGCGGGCATGGTGTCAAACTGAGGGTTGGGGGCCTTGAAATTGATGGCGATGCGCATCATCGAGCGGATCGGACCCTTGGGACCCATGGCGGGAGGAACCTTGAAGGTCGGGCGCAGGGTCATGGCCGCACGGCCAAAATTCTTGCCCTCGGGGGTCTCAGACAGGACCTCGCACCATTCGGCCAGTCCATAGATGTCGACATCGCAATTGAGCGTCACCTGACCGCTGACCTTGGCTTGAAAGGCGCCGTCCGGATAGACCGAGACAAATTGGCCAATGGCGCTGTCGTCGGTTTGCATATCGATGGTGACCGCAGGCGGCGGCAGCTTTTCGCCCTTACGCGCGCCGGTGACCGTGATCTGAGAGACGGGGCCTGCGTCACCGCCACCCTGTGAAGGTTGCGCCTGAGCCACAGAGGCCACCAAGACCATCGCGATGATTAATCTAACAGACATAGTCCGCTCCCTGTCGTTCGTTAGGCCGCCCGGTCGCACCCGCTAGGAGCCTGGCCCCTAAGGCAATGAATAGGCAATCACATAGTCGCCCTTAGCCCTCGTCATGCGCGCGCCCCCGGCAGAGACCACGACATATTGCTTGCCGGTCTTGGGCGAGACATAGCTGGACGGCGTGCCACCGACACCGACGGGCAAGCGACCCGCCCACAGGACCTTACCGGTCTCATTGTCATAGGCCCGCAGATAGGGGTCCATGGTCGCGGCATGGAAGGTCACGCCGCCCGCCGTGGTGATCACCCCGCCCAGACCCATAGTGCCAATCGGCAGCGGGATGTGGGACGCTAGGCCCAAAGGTCCGGCCGTCTCTGCCGTGCCCACCGGGACCTGCCAGACGATCTTGCGGCTCTTGACATCGATGGCCGTCATCATGTTCTGGGCCGGTTGCAGGCAGGGCGTGAAGAGGGGGCTGACCATCCATTTGCTGACCGCCTTATAGGCAACACCCTTAAGGCTGGCCTCGGGGCGATCCTTGGCGAGGCTGAGCTGGATATTGGGCTCGTTCGACGGCACGAGACTCACGGTTTGAGGGATGCGGACATCGGTCATCAGCAAGAGACCCCGGCGCGGATCAAAGGCGCCAGACCCCCAGTTCATGCCGCCGCCATTGCCCGGAGACTGTAGCGAAGCCTTCTCGCCGCCGGGCGGTGTGAAGTCACCGTCATAGCGCACGCTCTTAAAGCTGATCCGGCAATAGAGCTGGTCGAGCGGGGTTGCGCCCCACATCATCTTTTCGGTGATAAGGCCCGCGCCAACGGTCGGCATGTCGACCGAATAGGGCTGGGTGGGCGAGAGCCACTCGCCCGGTTGTGGCCCGCCCGGGACCTTGACCTCCTCGACCTTGGACAGGGGTTTTCCATCGCGTCGGTCGAGGACAAAGATCTGGCCGCGCTTGGTCATCTGGACCACCGCCGGAGCGGAACCGCCCGCAACGGGGAAGTCGATCAGCATGGGCTGGGAGGGAACATCATAATCCCAAACATCGTGGTGCACGGTCTGGAAGTGCCAGCGCACCTTGCCGGTCACCGCATCGAGCGCCACCACCGAGGAGGAATAGACCTCGCTCAGCCGTGAACGGTGCGAGCCCCAATAGTCCGGCGTCGCATTGCCGGTCGGCAGATAGATCAGGCCTAGTTCCGGATCAAAGGCCGGGGTCGACCAGACATTGGGCGTACCGCGCGTATAGGTCTGACCCGCCGGTGGCAGCTTGCTGATGGCCGGATTGCCCAGATCCCAAGCCCAGGACAGCTCGCCCGTTACCGCATCAAAGGCCCGCACGACGCCAGAGGGCTCGGACAGTTCTTGATTGTCCGCCACCCAGCCGCCGATGATTATCCGATTGCCAATCACGGTCGGCATGGAGGTCTGGAAATAGAAGCCGGTCTTGATCGGTCCGATGCCGGTCGTAAGGTCAACCTTGCCGCCCTTACCAAATCCCGGACAAAGCGCGCCCGTATCGGCATCTAGCGCGATGAGCTGCGCATTGATGGTTGAGCTGATAATGCGCCGTGCACAAAGGCCGGTGGAAGGCGGCGCCATATTTGCGGTCGAGGCGAGGTCCAACGACTTGGCTAGGGCGACCTTGGGCTGGGCGCCATCCCAATAGCCCACGCCCCGGCACCGGTTCCAGAAGCCCGGCTTAACCTTGGGATCGTGACGCCAGATCTCCTTGCCGCTGTCAGCATCAAGCGCGATGACAATGTTGGTCGGGGTGCAGAGATAGACCTTGTTGCCAATCTGCATCGGCGTGTTCTGGTCGTCTGATCCCCGATGAGGAGCCTCGCCGGTGCGGAAGGTCCAAGCGACCCTAAGGCCAGAGACCGTCTCGCGATTGATCTGATCGGCTGGCACATAACGCGCGCCGCCCGGATCGCGGCCATAATAGCGCCAGTCAGAGCCCGCCTCAGCAGGGGGCGCGCCGTCGGCAAGCTTGGCCGGGGTGGTGGCTTGGCCTTGGCTAAAGGTGCCGGGAATGGCGATGGCCAGAACCAGCAAACAGAGCGCCGACATCAGCGCCGTTGCCTGTCCCGCGCGGTTGCGCTCAAGGCCCCGAGGGGCGGTCGGCAAGACCAGAAGTAAGAAAAGACCCAGAACGGCGGGCGCGACCAGCCGGGGCACCAGAGGCCAAAAGACCAGTCCGCTTTCCCATAGGGCCCAGACCAAGGTCGCGGCGAGCACACCGGCATAGATCAGCCCTGCCAAAGGCCTGCGCCGAACCAGCAAGACCCCCGACGCCGTGACACCAGCGCCTGCGAGCAGATAGTAGGCCGAGCCGCCCAACTGAACCAATCGGCCACCGCCAACCAGCAAAACCAAACCGACAAGGGCGATGAGCCCACCACCGATCGCTGCCCACAGGCGCGCGGGCCATTTAACGTCTGTTTTGGTCGCCATTTTGGCCTGTTCCCTACCCTATGGACCAAAGCCTAGACCCGCAGAGTGATCTTGGCAATTTTCGGGCGCAAAGCAGGCGTGGCGGTCGATGGTGGTTTGGATTAGACGGCCCGGCTTGGGGTCTGATAGGCTTTGATCATGACCCAGCAGCGCACCCTTCTTGCCTTCAACACCGCCACCGCCAGCGAGAACCGCATCCATGCCGATGATGTGGCCGGGAAATTTGGCTTTACCGGCGGATTAGTCCCCGGAGTGGATGTCTTTGCCTATATGGCCCACGCCCCGCGCGCCCAGTGGGGGCGTGATTGGCTGAGCCAAGGCCGGATCAAGGCGCGGTTTGGCAAGCCGGTCTATGATGGCGACGAGACCACCGTCACGGCTGAGGACCAGCCGGACGGGAGCCTGTCCATCGGCGTTCAAGCGCGCGGCCTTGACTGTGCCAGCGGCACAGCCTGGCGCAGGGATGACAGCCCCCTGCCCGCCCTCCTGCCCGAGGCCGAGGTCCCGCGCCCGGAAAATCGTCCCGACGCCAGCATGGAGAGCCTGCCGGTCGGCAAGGTCTTGGGCACGCTGAAAGAGATCTTCTTTGCCGATGTCGGCCTGTCGAACCTGCAAAATACCCGCGAGGATCCAGCCCTGTTTGACGGCGGAAATCTGGTCAGCCCCGGCTATATGCTGCGCCGGGCCAACTATGTGCTGGCCCGCTCGGTCAAGCTTGGCCCTTGGATCCATGTCGAGAGCGATGTGCGTCTGCACGGCCTGATCAGCGACGGCGACCTCTTAGAGACCCGCGCCATCGTCGTGGCCAATGAAGAAAAGAACGGCCACCTGATTGTCACGCT
>CANKPO010000136.1 GCA_947484535.1 Caulobacteraceae bacterium | reverse complement strand
AGCAGGGCTTCGAGGTTTTGGTCATCGGCCCGAAGGCGCGCGACGCCCGAGCCGCCACCGCCATAGAGGGGCTTGAGCACAATGTCCTTATGCTCATCGCGGAAGGCGAAGATCGCCTCTTCGTCGCTGGTGATCAGGGTCGGGGGCTGCAGGCCTTCAAAGCCGGTGACGAACAGCTTTTCCGGCGCGTTGCGCACTTCGGAGGGATTATTGACCACCAAGGTCTTGGGATGGATGCGCTCCAGAAAGTGGGTGGCGGTGATGTAGGCCATGTCGAAGGGTGGATCTTGGCGCATCAGAACCACATCCATTTCGGACAGGTCGCGGGTTTCCATCGGCCCCATCTGGCAGTGATCGCCCTGCACCGCCTTAACCACAGCGCTGCGACCACGGGCAAAGACCCGCTGGCCAAGCTGAGAGAGATGTTCGGGCTGATAGACCCACAGGCTATGACCGCGCGCCTGAGCCTCCATCATCATCATGAAGCTGGTGTCGGTGGTGATGTTGATCCCCTCGATGGGGTCCATCTGGATGGCGACCTTCAGGCTCATGGTGTGGGCTCCTTGTGAGGGGTCTTAAGACAGGTTCGATTAGAGGCCGTCATCGGGCCATGCTGCGCGGATATGCCGTGGCCAGCGCCCGGGCGCCAGTGCAATTAGATCAAGTCTCACCTCGGCATCCCGCAGATTTGGCCTGCGGGCCGCCAATTCCCGTGCCGCACGGTGCAGTCTTTGGCGCTGATCGCTACTGACCGCCTCAAGCGCGTCGGCAAGGCTGAGGCGCAGCTTGACCTCGATGACCGCCAAGACCTTGCCGCGTTGAGCCAATATATCGATCTCGCCCTGTGGGGTCTTGAGCCGAAAGCCCAAGATCCGGTAGCCCTTGACCATCAGCCATGCCGCGGCCCAGAGCTCGGCGCGCCGACCGCTTTGACGCGCCTTCAGGCCGCGCTGGGTCTTGACCGTACCGGCCTTCACGACACCCCCTTAAGGGCGAGAGCGCGCTTGTAGAGAACCTTGCGTTCTAGCCCTAAGGCCTTGGCCACTTGGGCTGCGGCTTCGGAGGGGCCCATGCGCGTTAGGGCCTCAGTCAGGGCGGCGTCGGCATCTTCCTCAGTTGACGCCACGATCTCGCCGGGGCCAACGACAATGACGATCTCGCCCTTGGGCTTGTCGAGGCGCGGATCGGCCGCCAGCTCTGCCAAGGTGCCGCGAAGGGTGGTCTCATAGAGCTTGGTCAGTTCGCGTGAGACGCTGGCTTGGCGCGGGCCAAAGACCGTTGCCATATCGGCGAGACTATCGGCCAGCCGTGAGCCGCCTTCATAGAAGATCAGGGTGCTGCGAAGGGGGGCCAGTTCGGACAGGAAACTGATCCGGGCGGCGGATTTTGGCGGCGGAAAGCCTGCAAACAGGAACCGGTCAGTCGGAAGACCCGCGACCGTCAGGGCCGCGAGCAGGGCCGAGGCACCGGGAATGGGCCAGACCTGCGCGCCTGCCTCAAGGGCCTCGCCCACCAGCCGATAGCCGGGATCCGAAACCAGCGGTGTTCCTGCATCTGACACCAAGGCGACCCGCCCGCCAGAGGCCAGCGCCGCCAAGACCTTGGGCCTGACCCGTTCGGCGGCATATTCGTCATAACGTTCCAGCGGCTTTTTCAGACCATAGGCATTGAGCAGCTTGCCAGTGACGCGGGTATCTTCAGCGAGAACCAGATCGGCCTGAGCCAACACATCCAGCGCCCTAAGTGTGATATCGCGCAGGTTCCCGATCGGCGTGGCGACAATATAAAGCCCCGGTGCCAGCTCTTGATCTTTCGGTGGCGGATAGATGGGGACCAAGGGTTTGGGCTCGCGCTGAAGGGACGGGCGGGGCAATGACCTATGGATTAGCGCCAAAGGCCGCGCTTCACCACCCTCGACATGGATTGGGCCCTATCCGGCCAGAACCGAGGTGACGGCATCCAAGAGGGCGCGGCCTTGCGGGGTGGCGCAGAGCCGGTTGGCTTGGGTGGTGATTAGGCCAAGCTCGACCAATTGCACGACACGGTGATGGTCTGGGGTCAGGTCTAGGGCGACGAGATCATTGAACGACACGCCCTCGTCGATTCGTAGGCCCGCCAAGAGCCGTTCTTCGGCCTGTTCCTTTGGGCTCAAGACCTGTTCGCTCTCCCAGCCAAGGCCCGTGGCCTCGACCTGATCCCTGTAGTCGCTGATCTTAGAGGCCGCGAAGGTGGCGACCCGTTCGCCTTCGACCGTAATCCGTCCATGGGCGCCGGGCCCGACTCCGACATAGTCTTCTCCGCGCCAATAGATCAGGTTGTGACGCGAGCGGGCGGCCTGACCCTTGGCGTGGTTAGAGACCTCATAGGCATCGAAGCCGCGCTGGCTGAGCACGGTCTGTGTGGTCTCATAGAGCACAGCACCCAGCTCGTCATCGGGCGGGACTAGAGCACCGCGCCGCACCGCCCGATCAAAGGCGGTACCGCTTTCGATGGTCAGTTGATAGGGCGAGATATGGTCCGCGCCCAGATCGCTGGCGGCTGAGAGTTCATCGGCCCAATCCTGAGAGGACTGTCCGGGCAGGGCATAGATTAGGTCGACCGACAGGCGCGCAAAAATGTCTCGCGCTGTGCGGGCGGCGCGTAGCGCCTCGTCGGCCCCATGGTTGCGGCCCAAAAGCTTGAGCGAGGCATCGTTCAAGGACTGCAGGCCAAGGGACAGGCGCTCGACCCCGGCCTTGGCAAAGCCTTCGAACCGTTCGCGCTCGGCGTCGGTGGGGTTTGCCTCAAGGGAAATTTCTAGCACAGCTTGGGAGGGCCAGAGGATCTTGGCCTCCGCAATGATCCTCGCCACCGCGTCCGGTTCCATCAGCGAGGGCGTGCCGCCGCCAAAGAAGATCGAGACCAGAGAACGTGGGCCGGTCAGGTCCGCCTGGGTGCGCATGTCGGTGAGGATGGCTTCTACCAACTGCGCCTGTTCGACCTTGCGACCGCGATCACGCACGACATTGAAGTCACAATAGGGACAGATGCGGGCGCAATAGGGCCAGTGGACATAGAGACCAAGGGGTGAGGTCAAAAGAGCGCCGCCTTGAGCAGGTCAAAGGCCCTCATACGATGGCTCATATCGTCCTTGGCCTTGGGGTCCATCTCGCCAAAGGTCATCTGGTGGCCTTCAGGCACAAAGATCGGATCATAGCCAAAACCGTGCAGGCCGCGCGGGGGGAAGGTCAGGTTGCCATCAACCCGGCCCTCAACCACGAAGGCGGGGCCATGGGGCCAGGCCACGGCAAGGGCGCAGGTGAACCAGGCGTGGGTGCTCTTGTCCTCGCTTTCTTGCATCCGGCGCTCGACCTTGGCCATGGCCTCATAGAAGTCCTTATCCGGTCCGGCCCATCGAGCTGAATAGATGCCCGGTTCGCCGCCCAGCGCCGTCACCGACAGGCCGCTATCGTCGGACAGGGCGATCAGGCCGCTGGCATCGGCGGCGAGGCGGGCCTTGAGCAGGGCATTGCCGACAAAGCTAACCTCAGTCTCTTCGGGTTCGGGCAGGCCCAGTTCACCCGCTGAGACCAGATTAAAGCGTGCCTCGAGCAACAGGCCTAGCTCTCGCACCTTGCCCGGATTATGGGTGGCGACGACGATTTTTGTTCCAGGCTCTAGGGACAGGGCCATGTTTCACTCCGAGAGGCATCACCGATGAAGCTGTTCTTCTCCCCCACATCACCGTTCGTGCGCAAGGTGCGGATTTGCGCCATCGAGTTGGGCGTTGAAAATCAGCTGGAATTGACGGCGTCAAACGCCTTCGCCGAGGATGGTCTGCGCGAGGTCAATCCCCTGTCCAAGGTCCCGGCCCTGTTGCTGGACGATGGCGGTGTGCTCTATGATTCGCCGGTCCTTTGCGAATATGTCGATCATCTGGGCGGTGGCGGTCTGTTCCCGCCTGCGGGTACTGCGCGCTGGACGGCGCTGCGGCGTCAGGCGCTTGGCGATGGCATCTGCGACGCGGCCCTGCGCCAAGTCCTCGAAGGTCGCCGCGCCGAGGGTGACCAACATCAAGATGAGATTGACCGCCAAGCCTTGGCCGTCCGAGCGGGGCTCGAGGCTCTGGAGGCTGAGGCCGATAGCCTTTCCTCTGACCGGATGACCATTGGCGAGATCACGGTGGCCTGCGCTCTGGGCTATCTGGACCTGCGCTTCTCCCATCAAGATTGGCGCATTGGTCGGCCAATGCTAACGGCTTGGTTTGCCACGATCTCAAATCGGCCTTCTATCCAATCGACCAAGCCTTGAGACAGGGCTAGAGATCATTACCAAGGTTTAATATCGCAAAACGATAAGGCGATTGATTGATAATCGATAATGACCTAGCCTCATCCTCGTCGCAAAGGGCGGCTGAGATGAGGAGAAGGCCATGCGTGCCTTGGGGCCAGGTTCTGTATCGAGCCTCCTAAAGATTGTTTTGGATGTGGTCTATGGGCTGATGCTGTTTGCGGTCGGTGTCCTCGTTATTGCCGCAATCGCCGCCCTGCTGTTCAAGATCGACCCCGCTGTCGTCAAGCAGATGTCGATTAACGGCCTGCCCGCCGAGCGCCTGTCTCAAGGCCCAGTCATCGCCCTGCTGCTGACGATTGTCGGCCTCTATGTCGGCGGGGTGACGGTGATTATCCATCGCCTGCGCCAGATCTTCACCACCCTGACGGCGGGCGACCCCTTCCATCCTGACAATGTTCGGCGACTGCGTTTGATCGGTCTGATGTTGGTGGCCTTGGAACTGACCGGCTATGCCATCTCGGCGGGTCAGGTTTGGCTATTTCCGAGCGGCACCAGAGAAGAGACCGTCTTTAGCCTGTCGAGTTGGTTCTCGATCCTTGTGGTCTTTGTGCTGGCCGAAGTGTTTCGCGAGGGTGCACGCCTGCGCCGCGAAGCTGAACTGACCATCTAGGCCAAGGACAGGATCAAGCCATGCCCATTCGTGTCCAACTCGACCGCCTGCTCCATGACCGCCGCATGTCTCTGACCGAGCTTGCTGATCGGGT
>CANKPO010000135.1 GCA_947484535.1 Caulobacteraceae bacterium | reverse complement strand
TCCAGCGCCTCGGCCACCAGTTCGCGCGGGGTCAGTTCGATATCGAGCATGGCGATGTTCTTACGGTGGACCATGATCTCGGAAACGTCCATGTCCGATAGGTCCAGCACCCCGCCCAACATCCGCCGGTCGCGCTCTTCGACCAGACCTTCGGAATGGTGATATTCCACCGCGCCGCGGATCTCTTCGTGGGCGGCGAGGACATCGACAGCCATGCCAATATTGATGCCAAAGAGCTTCAAGGTCTGGCGCACAACGAACTGCACGGCAAAGACCGGCGGGCCAAAGAGTTTGACCACCACGAGGGTAGGTCCTGACAGAGACCTGGCGACATTATCGGGTTTTCTAATAGCGAGGGTCTTGGGCAGGACCTCGGCAAAGACCAGCACCAAGACGGTCATGACGCCAGTCGCGACGAGCACGCCCCACGGCCCCGGAATGGACTTGGTCATGACGACCGTGGTCAGGGCTGATGCCAAGATGTTTGTCAGATTATTGCCCAGGAGAACCGAGCCCATCATCGTTTCTTGGTCAGAAATGAGCCTATTAACGCGTCCCGCAGCCCGGTCACCTTCGCGCTCGAGCTGATGCATCCGACCTCGGCTCGCCCCGGTCAGGGAGGTCTCTGCCGCTGAAAAGAGGGCCGATATGCCCAGCAGTAACACAACAAACAAGCCAATAGCGATAATCCCAGCGGTCACGGGACGGCCCCTTCGGTCAATAAAAAGTCGTGAATGGCGGCTGGACTGACGTCCTTGGCCGTAAAGGCGTCGCCGATGGCGCGGGCGAGGATGAAGGTCAAGCGCCCGCCCTCCGCCTTCTTGTCTTGGGCCATATGATGGACAAGACGTTCAGCACTGAACGGCATACCGGGCAGGCCCGCAATGTCGGTCGGCAGGCCACTGGCGGCGATGGTACGGCTGGCCCGCTCGGCATCCTGCCCTGAGCACAGACCCTGCGAGACCGAGAAGCGGAAGGCTTGGGCACAGCCAATGGCCACGGCCTCACCATGGAGCAACCCGCCATCAAATCCGATCTCGGCCTCTAGGGCGTGGCCGAAGGTGTGGCCCAGATTGAGCAGGGCGCGGCGCCCGGCCTCTTTCTCATCCTCGGCGACGATTTCGGCCTTCATGGCGACGCAGCGCGCGACGGCTTCGGCCAAGGCTCCGGTTTCCCGCGCCAGAACCGCAGGCGTATGGACCTCGAGCCACGCAAAGAAGGAAGCATCGCCCAGCAGGCCATATTTCAGGACCTCGGCAAAACCGGCCCGCATCTCACGGTCGCTGAGACTGTCCAGAACCGTCAGATCGGCCAGTACCAGACGCGGCTGATGGAACGCCCCGATCAGGTTCTTGCCGCGCGGCGTATCAATTGCGGTCTTGCCGCCAACGGAGGAGTCAACCTGCGCTAAAAGAGTAGTTGGGATCTGCACGAAATCGATGCCGCGCTTATAGATTGACGCGGCAAACCCAGCCAAATCGCCGATCACGCCCCCGCCAAAGGCCACGATCAGGTCGCCCCGGTCCAGTTCTAACGCCAGCAGTTGATCCGACAGGACCGCAAGCTGCTCAAAGCTCTTCGACGCCTCGCCTGACGGGACCGTAATCACATCAGCCTTGATGCCAGCCTTGGCAAAGGAGGCTGCTAAACGTGCGCCATGCAGGTCTTGAACAGTGGCATCGGCGACCACCGCCACGCGCCGCGACTTTAAGAAGGGCAGGATCTGCTCGCCCGCCTGATCCAACAGGCCAGAACCAACCAAGACATTATAGGCGCGGGTCCCAAGGCCCACAGGCACCGTTACAACCGTCATAGGGGATGGGTTTCCTGCCAAGTCGCCAAGGCGGCTAAGATCTCGTCTACGGCGGCACCATGGGGTGTGTCGCCGGTCTTCACGGTGATATCAGCCTCGGCATAGATCGGATGTCGCACCTTGGCCAAAGCCTCCAAGACCTCGCGCGGGTCCTTGTCACGCAAGAGCGGCCTTGTATCCTTGCGACCGACGCGGCGCGCCAGAAGCTCAATATCAGCCTTCAGCCACACCGACAGGGCCTTTTCCTGGACCAGTTTGCGCGTTTCTTCATTGATAAAGGCCCCGCCGCCGGTCGCCAGAATATGGGGCGGTTCTTCCAGCAGCCTTGCAATCACCCGCCGCTCGCCTTCGCGAAAGGCCGGTTCGCCCATCGATGCAAAGATGTCAGAAACGGTGCGCCCCGCCGCGCGCTCGACCTCGTCATCGGAATCGCGAAAGGGCACGCCCAAAGCAACCGCCAGCCGCCGACCGACGCTGGATTTCCCAGCCCCCATCAGACCGACAAGGGCAATGGTGCGAGTCAAAGGGCCTAGAGGACTGGTCACAGTCCACCGCCGCTAAGGATGCTGGCGACCGGATCAGGGTCAGCCGAGGTCTGGGTCTTTTCCATAGAACCGGCACATTACACGACAAACACCCGCCACGCCAAGGGATGGGACATGGGATCGCCATTATGCTGCGGCGAGACTTGCCCGAACATGCCCCTTTCGTGGCATACTCAAGAGCACGGTGATTTGGAGAGCAGACAGTGAGCCTGATGATGCGAACCTCCGGTTTGGCCCTAGTGCTGTCAATGATGGCCCTAACGGCTGCCCATGCGCAGCCAGTGACAGAGCCCGCTGCAGTCGCACAGCCCTTGCTGGCCGCGACCCAAGAGCTGGAAAAGCCAGCCGAAACGCCGACAGATGCCATGACCGACGCGCCGATCCTGCTGGAACCGGCCGAGCCCGCGCCGATGCGGCCCGTCGGCGCGGCGGTTCAGGTGACCGCCCTGTCCGCACCCGACATCTTCTCTCCCGGCGCACGCAACACCGGACTGAGCGCTGATCTTTGGAGGGGTAGCGCCGCCGATATGGCCCGCGAGATTCTGCCCCAAATTGGCAAGAAACCCCTGTCGCCCGCCGCAGCTGCCTTGGCGCGGCGCGTTCTGTCCACCGGCGCTCAGGCTCCAGACGGGGCCTCATCTGACTATGACCTTGCCGCTGCCCGCGCAGGAGCCCTGCTCGCTCTGGGCGATGCCGCAGGCGTTGAGGCCATGCTCGAGCGGACCTCTGGCGTGGCCCAGACCCCGTCTCTGGCCAAGATTTCTGCGGAATCAGCCCTGATCCTTGGCCATCCTGAAAAGGCCTGTCGGGTCGGCCAAGCCTTGGGCGCTGAACGTGACGCGCCCTATTGGCTGAAGCTTCGCGCCTTTTGCCTGATGGTGGGCGGCGAAGGGGCTGCCGCGCAACTGACACTCGATCTGTTGCCGCCCTCGGCCGAAGACGCCGATTTTGCCAAGATGATGGCGGCCATGATGGCGGGAACGCCGATGACCGGCCCCGCCTCCTTGCGCAGCGGTCTGGACATGACTCTCTCTCGTGCCTTGAAGCTGAACTTCACGGCCGCCATGGCCCAATCGCCAGCGGCGATGGTCGTGGCGATCTCGCGAGATGAGGCCGCCGACCCCGCCCTTCGCATGGCTGCCGCAGGTCGCGCTGTGCGGATGGGGGCCAATGTCAGGGCCGTCTATGACACGGCCACCGCGCAACCAGTACCCGCCCCGAACGCCTCGGGTGAAAGTGATCTGACGGCGCCGCCGCCGATCAATGTCCCCGCCTTACTCGCCATTCCCGGGGCAGCGACCGAGGCCCGTCTCTTGGCCATTGGTCGCGAAACCATGGACCTGACGCAGCGCGATCAGGTGGTGGTGGGCCTGCTCAAGCGCTCACGGTCGCTCGAGGATTTTGTCGCCCTGTCGCGCCTCAGCCGTCCGCTGATCGCCTCCTTGGTCGCGGCTGAAGTGCCATCCACAGACCCGGTCCTCTTGGCGACGGCAGCCGTCCTTGCCGGTGACCCTGTCTCTGCGCGCCGCATTCGCCAAGCCCTCCCGACTGATCTGGTCAATGAGCAGGTTCTGACCCTCGATGCCTTGCTCGCCGCCGCCACGCCGCCCAGCGCGCCGGGACAGGCCGCCGTCGTGGCAGGCTTGGTCGAGGCTGGACTTTCACCGGTCTCTGATCCGGTGCGCCAACGTCGGCAAGGGGCTGCGGCCTTGACCGCCGCCCTGTCAGAGCCCCTCCCCGCCCCGATCCGAACCAGAGTGGCTCAGTTTACCCTTCCCAAACATGAGGCCGCGACCAGCCGTCTGATGGCTCTCGATATGGCCGCCGATGCCGGAATGAAGGGTGAGACGGTTCTGGCTGTGCTGGCCATCGCTCAGAGCGCGGGCGCTAACGGTCCCAACATCGCCGATCGCCTCAGCATCGTGCGAGGCCTGCAGCGGGCGGGCATGGCAGACGAGGCCAGCGCCTTTGCCATCGAGGGCATGGTCTTGATGCAGGGCTATAGCGTCCCGCCGCCCGCGCCGAAACCGGTTGCCAAGCCCGCCACCAAAGCCAAGCCCAAAGCCAGATGAGCGGCGAGGGCTGGCTCGATGCGTTCCTAGAGATGATGGCCGTCGAGCGGTCGGCGGCAAAGAACACGCTGGCCGCCTATAGCCGCGACCTTGCGGACGCGCAGGTCTTTCTCAAGGGTTTGGGCTCTGATCTGGCCAAGGCCTCTGCCGAGCAGGTTGAGGCCTATTTCGAAGCCTTGGGCGAACGCGGGGCATCGCCTGCGACCGCCTCACGCCGTCGCTCCGCCCTTCGCCAATTCTATCGGTTCGTCTTAGGCGAAGGATGGCGCGAGGATGACCCCTCCCACCGCGTCGATGCGCCGAAGCGTGGACGGCCCTTGCCCAAGATCTTGACCCGCGAAGAGGTCGAGCGGCTGATCGCGGCGGCACCTTCTGTTGAAAAGGGCAAGGAAGAGGCAGGGCTTCGGCTCGGCTGCATGATCGAACTGCTCTACGCGTCCGGCCTGCGCATTTCAGAACTATTGGCCCTAACCCAGGCCTCTGTCGCCCGCGATCCGGCCTTTGTCATCGTTAAGGGCAAGGGCGGCAAGGAACGGCTGGCGCCTCTGAACGGTCCAGCGCGTGAAGCGGTCAAGGCCTACCTGCCCCACCGCAAATCCTTCTTTCCCAAGGGCGTGGCCGATAGCCCTTGGCTGTTTCC
>CANKPO010000134.1 GCA_947484535.1 Caulobacteraceae bacterium | reverse complement strand
TACGGCTCTGCTGGTGGTGACATCACCCTGCGCGGCTTTGACTCGCAGCGTATCGCCCTGTTGCAAGACGGCATTCCACTGAACGACACCGGCAACTACGCGATCTATTCGAACCAGCAGTTGGACTCCGAACTGGTCGACCGCGTGACCGTCAACCTCGGCACCACCGACGTCGATAGCCCAACCGCAGCCGCAGCCGGTGGCACGATCAACTACGTTTCGTCAAAGCCGAAGCAAGATATGGGCGCGGCGATCACCCTTCAGGGCGGTACCGAGAATTTCCGCCGCGTCTTTGCGCGGGTTGACACCGGCGCTGTCGGTCCCTTCGGCACGACGGCCTACTTCACAGCCGCTAAGGCGACCAACGACCTGTTCATGGGCCCCGGCGGCATCGACAAGACACAGCTCAATGGCCGCCTCTATCAAGAGCTGAGCAATGGCGACTTTATGAGCCTGATGTTCAACTACAATGAGAACCGCAACAACTTCCTTCGTCGCGCGACACTCGCTCAGTTCAACACCAACACCATCCCCGTCTATGACAGCACCTGCGTTCGTCCTTCGGCGAGCGCCGTGGCGGGCGGTACGGCTCAGGTCGATACCAGCTGCTCGAACTTCTATCGCAACAACATCAATCCTTCGAACACCGGCAACATCCGGGGCCAGAGCAGCTTCACCCTGTCGGACAAGCTGCGCGCGACCATCGACCCTTCCTTCCAGTATGTGATGGCTAATGGCGGTGGCCGCACCGTGTTTAGGGAAACGGACGCCCAATTCCGGACCCCAACTGACCTGAACGGTGACGGCGACTCGCTCGATACCGTGCTGCTCTACTGGCCGAACACGACCAACACCCACCGCGTGGGCGTCACCTCGTCCTTGATCTACAAGCTGTCAGACAGCAGCAACGTCCGCGTCGCCTATACCTATGACCACGGTATTCACCGTCAGACCGGTGAGGCTGTGCCTTTCAATGCCGCGGGTGATCCAACCAATGTGTTCGGCGGCAAGGACAGCTTCGGCAACCCCATCCGTCTGACCGATGGCACCATCCTGCGTCGCCGCGACCGTCTGTCCATCGCGGATCTGAACCAGTTCGCTGTTGAATATCGCGCGCGTTATTTCTCTGACAGGCTGCTGGTCAATGCCGGTGTCCGTGCGCCTTACTTCCAGCGTAATATGACGAACTTCTGCTATCAGCGCGATACGTTCAACGCCTACTGCACCACCCAGGCTCCAACCTCTACCGATGCAGCCGGTCTGGTCAGCTTCGTATCGAGCGCGCAGAACTCCAGCGCCGCCAACAAGTACGGCGCGCCTCGCAGCTTCACGCGCAAGTATAATAAGGTTCTCCCGAACCTTGGCTTGAGCTATGAACTGGCCGACAATCAGACCGTCTATATGAGCTATGCGGCAAGCATCTCTGCGCCGCGTACGGACGACCTGTACGACCAAAAGCTGGTCAATCCTGCGCCTGAAACCACCACGGCCTTCGATATCGGCTATCGTTATCAGACCGGTACGGTTGTGGGCGCGGTCGCGATCTTCTCGAACTCGTTCGAAAACCGCATCGTGCGCACCTACGATGAAGAGAACGGCATCTTCAACTCGCGTAACGTGGGTAAGGTTGAGCTCAAGGGCGTTGACGGCCAAGTCGGTTGGGAGCCATTGGATGGTCTGTCGCTCTATGCGTCGGCCTCCTATATCGACACCGAACTTCAGTCGAACCTGCCAAACGGCCTGAACGGTGCGATCATCGCCACCAAGGGCAAGGAACTGGTCGAAATTCCAAAGCTGCAGGTCAGCCTGCGTGCCGAGTATAAGATTGGTGACTTCTCGTTCGGTCTTCAGGGCAAGCAGGTCGGTGACCGCTATTCTAACGACCTGAATACCGAAAAGGCTCCCGCCTATACCCTGTGGGACGCCAATGTCCGTTACGTCCTGCCGCAGATTGGGGTCGCCAAGTCCTCGCTGCAGTTGAACGTCAAGAATCTGCTCGACGAGAAATATCTCGGCGACGTCTCTTCGGGTTCGGGCAGCTCGGCCGGTTCGTTCCAGCCTGGCTACCCCCGTGCGGTCGTCCTGACCCTGCGTTCGGCGTTCTAAATCAAAACAGCCCGTTTTGACGAGATTGGGGCGGCTCCTTGCGGGGGCCGCCCTTTTTTCATGGCTTGACCCCTCCCATATGCAGCGGCAATGGAGGGTGGCGTCCTGTCGTCCCGAGTTTGGAAATTCTATGCCCCGTCTTGTCCCTGCTGAATGGTCCCCGCACCGCGCCATGTGGCTCGGTTTTCCAAGCCATGCAGACATCTGGCTGGATCACTATGAGGCCGCCCAGGCTGAGGTTGCGGCTCTGGCCCTTGCGCTGGCTGGTCCGGGCGCAGAGCGGGTGCGGCTGATGGTCTGCGGCGATGAGGCCGAGGCCACGGCGCGGTTGCTGATCGGCACGGCTCCTGGCATCGAGCTGGTCCGCGCGCAGTTCGGCGATGTCTGGCTACGCGACACCGGTCCGATCTTCCTCAAGAAGGGCGATGCCGAGCTGGCCGAGGGCTTTGTCTTCAATGGCTGGGGCGGCAAGTACGATTTTCCCGGTGACGAGCTGGTGGCCGATCAGATCGCGGCCGCCTCTGGCGTCCCGCTCGAAATGGCCGATTTCATTCTCGAAGGCGGCGCGCTGGATCATGACGGCTTTGGCGAGATGCTGACCACGCGCCAATGTCTGCTCAATCCCAACCGCAATCCCGGCTGGACCGAGGCCGATGCTGAGGCCGCCCTTGCCCGGACCTTGGGGGCCAAGAAGGTTCACTGGCTCGATGATGGCCTGGCCAATGATCACACCGATGGTCATGTCGATAATCTGGCGCGATTTGTGGCTCCGGGCGTGGTCGCCTGTCCCATCGCCTTTGGCCGCGCCGATCCCAATGCCGACCTCTATGACCAGACCGCGCGGCAACTGTCGGGCTACACCACCGAGCGCGGTGCGCCCCTACAGGTGGTTCGCGTGGCCTCGCCCGGACGGATTGAGGATGAGGATGGGCAAGCCGTTCCCGCCTCGCACATGAATTTCCTGATCGCCAACGCGGCGGTAATCGTGCCGATCTATGATGGGACCTCTGGCCCCTATGCGGTCGAGGCCCTCAGAAGCCTGTTTCCAGAGCGCACCGTGATTGGTCTGCCCTCCAAGGCCATCCTAACCGGCGGTGGTTCGTTCCACTGTATCAGCCAGCAGGAGCCCGCATGACCCGCACTGTCACCGTCGCGGCCCTCCAGACCGCCTATGGCCCTGACATGGCCGCCAATATTGCCCGCACCATTGATCTGGTGCGCGAGGCCGCTGCCAAGGGCGCGCAGGTCATCCAGCCGTCCGAACTGTTCCAAGGCCCCTATTTTTGCGTCACTCAAGAGGAACATTGGTTCGCCGAGGCCTATCCTTGGCGCGAGCACCCTTGCGTCCTGGCGCTGGCCCCCATTGCCGCAGAGCTGGGCGTGGTCATTCCGGTCTCGATCTTCGAGCGTGAGGGGCCGCACTATTTCAACAGCGTCGTCATTCTCGATGCCGATGGCTCGGCGCTCGGCGTCTATCGCAAGAGCCACATCCCCGATGGTCCCGGCTATCAGGAGAAATACTATTTCCGCCCCGGCGATACGGGCTTCAAGGTCTGGGACACCCGCTTTGGCCGCATCGGCGTCGGCATCTGCTGGGACCAGTGGTATCCCGAATGCGCGCGGGCCATGGCTCTGCAGGGGGCGGAGATCCTGCTCTATCCCACCGCCATCGGGTCAGAGCCCCACGACGAGACCCTCGATACCCGCAATCCTTGGCGCCGCGCCATGCAGGGCCATGCCGTCTCGAACGTCATCCCCGTGGTCGGCGCCAACCGTATCGGCTTTGAACCGGGCGCAGGCGGGGGGCAAAGCTTCTATGGCGCCAGCTTCATTAGCGACCATCGCGGCGATCTGGTCGCGGCCTTTGACGGCGAAGAACAGGGCGTCCTAACCGCCAAGTTCGACCTAGACCTCATCGCCACCTACCGCGCCGCCTGGGGATTCTTCCGCGACCGCCGCCCGGACCTCTACGGCGCACTGGCACAGGGGCGGCCGGTTTAGGGACCTGTCCGCGACAGGCCCCTAACGCCTAACCTATTAGCCCAGCACGCACTTGCCATTGCGGATGACGGTGACGCCGCGATCCTTGACGCGGGCTTCGAAGGAGATGACGTCGCCGTCTTGCCACATGTCGACGGTGATGGTCTCGCCCGGGAAGACGGGGGAGGAGAAGCGTACGGCGTGGCTCTTGATCTTGGCCGGATCATAGCTCGCATAGGTCTGCAGCACGGCGCGGCAGGTGATGCCATAGGTGCAAAGGCCGTGCAGGATCGGGCGCGGAAAGCCCGCTGCCGTTGCGAAGGCTGGGTCGGAATGGAGCGGGTTGCGGTCTCCGGACAGGCGATAGATCAGGGCCTGATCGGGCTTGGTGGGGATATCGACCGACTGGTCTGGTGCGCGGGTGGGGACCTCATGGGGCACCGGTGCGCCGTCCGATGGACCGCCAAAGCCGCCGTCACCGCGCGCGAAGGTCGAGCCCAGCAGGGTGGCGATGGCTTCGTGGGTCTTGGCGTCCTTCAGGACGGTTTCAGTATAGATCACCGCGCCCTTACCCGGTCCCTTGTCATAGGCCCCGACAATACGGCTGTCGGCGGTGATGGAGGCTTCGGTCGGCATGGGCTTGTGGAAGGTCACGGACTGCTCGCCATGGACGACCATCAGATAGTTGATGCCGGTCTGGCCCATCGGACCTGCGCCCCAGGCGGCGACGGTGGCTTGGGTCGGGACGGCCTTGAGGTCGTTCTCATAGACGAAGGGCAGCTCGTCAGCATTCATCGGGTCGGTGCCCATGCCAATGCCGAGCGCATAGAGCATGGTCTCGCGGTCACCCCAGGAAAAGGCCTGACCCTCGGTCTTGAGGTCCAGAATAGCGGGGTAGGAAATGGACATGGTGGCCTCCTTGGGCGGGGTGTGGGTTGGTTTCAGGTCACTATAAACGCGGCTTACACCCTGTCATCAACCCCGCATTGCCGC
>CANKPO010000133.1 GCA_947484535.1 Caulobacteraceae bacterium | reverse complement strand
TGCTGCAAGGCGCGCGCATGGTTGGCGCTGACAAGATCATCGGTGTGGACCTGAACCCCGAACGCGAAGCCATGGCCCGCAAGTTCGGCATGACCCACTTCATCAATCCCAAGGACACGCCCGACGTGGTCGCCGCGATTACTGAGCTGACCGATGGCGGCGTCGATTACTCCTTCGAGTGCATCGGCAATGTCAATGTCATGCGCCAAGCCTTGGAATGCTGCCACAAGGGCTGGGGCGAAAGCGTCATCATCGGCGTCGCCGGTGCGGGTCAAGAAATCGCCACCCGTCCGTTCCAACTGGTCACGGGCCGGGTCTGGAAGGGTTCTGCCTTTGGCGGCGCCAAGGGCCGGACCGACGTTCCAAAGATCGTTGACTGGTACATGGATGGCAAGATCGCCATTGATGATCTGATCACCCACGTCATGCCGCTCGAAGATATCAATAAGGCCTTCGACCTGATGCATCACGGCGAATCGATCCGCACCGTCGTGACCTTCTAAGACCGACTGTCGTCAAACCCTCCCCCAGCGCGGGGAGGGCCTAGCCCCGATAGCGACTGTTGAAGTTGGCCAAGGCGGCCATGATCTCGGTCTGATAGTCGGTGGCGACCTCGGTCTCGTCTGGACCGTTGGTGAAGATGAAAAAGGCGTCGGCCTCAACCTGATCGGCGATCCGTTCCCCGGCCAGTTCAGATGAAATCCCCTTGGCCTTGGCCGTGGCGATCATGGCCTCGGCCACATCGGTGGGAACCTGACGCGGCCCGCCGAACCGCTCTTGGCGATGGGCCAGAGAATTCCAGATGTCGCTGACCACGACGCCCGGACAGATCACTCCGGCGCTGACATTGCTGCCCGCAAAGTCCCGGCGCATGCAGAGGCTATAGCCCATCAGCGCATGTTTGGCCGAGGTATAGGGGGCCAATATGCCGCCGCGCCCACTTTCAGGCAGGCCAAGGGCATGTTCTGAGGCCGTATTGACGATCTTACAGGGCAGGCCGCTGGCCAACATGGCGGGGGCAAAGGTGGCAACACCGGTAAAGGCTCCAGTGACATTGACCGCAAAGGACCAGTCCCACATGCGCCTTGGCGTGGTGTGGACCATGCCGCGCAGGCCGACCCCGGCATTGTTGAAGAGCATCTGCACCGGCTGGCCAAACAGGGTCGGGGCCAGTTCGGCCAGGGCCGCCCAGCTCTCATCCTCGGTCACATCAAGGGCGGCGCTGGCAGCCTCAAGCCCCTGATCGCGCAGGGCCTTGGCGGCCTCTGCCGCCCGGTCAGCTTGAATATCAGCCAAGATGACCTTGCCCCCCCGGCGGGCAAGAGCGCTCGCGATGCCGAGGCCGATGCCTGAGGCCGCGCCGGTGATGATCGCAACAGCGCCCTTGACCTGCATGGGTCTAGAACCCGCCAAGCTTGGCGTAGCGGTCGCGGTGATAGGAGGACCCGCCGAAGGTGGCTTCGGCCACCCGCGCGCGCTTCAGATAGAGGCCTGCATCATGGGCGTCGGTCATACCGATACCGCCATGCATCTGGACCATCTCGTTGGAGGCCAGATGCAGCACATCGCCTGCCTTAGCCTTGGCCAGCGACGCCAGAGCACGAATATCATTGGACTTCTCGTCGATGGCATCCAGCGCCGCCTGGGCGCAGGACCGGGCCAGTTCCAGATCGGTATAGAGCTTGGCGGCGCGGTGCTGCAGGGCTTGGAAGGTGCCGATGCCCTGTCCGAACTGGGTGCGGGTCTTAAGATAGTCGAGCGTGATCTCGAAGGCCTGGGTGGCGGTGCCGATCATCTCGGCGGCCAGACCGGCGCGGGCGCGGTCGAGGGTCTGTTCGAGGATGGCAAAGCCGCCATCGACAGGGCCCAGAACTGCATCGGCGGTCAGTTCGACATTGCTCAGGGTCAGGTTCGCCACGGCGCGGCTATCGACCATGGTCAGGTTCTGACGCGTCAGGCCCTTGGCTGAGCCGTCGACGAGGAACAGGGTGATGCCCGCCTCATCGGACTTGGCGCCGCTGGTACGTGCCACGACGATCAGAAGGTCGGCAGCGCCGCCATCAAGGACGAAGCTCTTTGTACCATTGAGCACATAGCCGGTCCCAGACTTGGTCGCGGTCAGGGCGATGGTCGAGGGGTGATGATGGGCCGTCTCGTCTACGGCTAAGGCGGCGACAATCTCGCCCGCCGCGATCTTGGGCAGCCAAGCGGCCTTTTGGGCTTCGCTCCCGCCGAGCATCAGGGCTGTGGCAGAGGTCAGGGCGGTCGAGACCAGCGGCGAGGCGGTCAGGGTCCGGCCCGTCTCTTCCAGCACCAGTCCAAGGCTGCGATAGCCAAAATCGGCGCCGCCATGGGCTTCGGGAATGATCACGCCTGCCCAGCCCATCTGGGCCATGTCGGTCCAGGCCGCGGCATCAAAGCCGGTCGCGCTCTTGGTGTCGCGCAGCTTGCGCAGGGCCGCGACGGGCGACTTTTCTTGGGTCCAGTCGCGCGCTGCATCGCGCAGCATCACCTGTTCTTCGTTCAAGACAGCCATAGGGGTTTCTCTCTAATTTTTCTTTTAAAGGGTTTTGGGATTGGCTGCCCAAGCGAGGGCTGCCTCTAAACGATCATTGCCCCAGAACAGCTCACCGTCGTCGGTGGTGAAGCTAGGGCTACCAAACAGTCCGCGTTCCATGGCCTCAGCCGTATTGGCCTTCAGCTCCGCCTTAACCTCATCGCTGCCTGCCGCCGCCAACACCGTTTCAGGGTCTGCACCCAGGCCCTTGATCAGGGATGTCACGACCTCTTGGTCCGAAATCTCCAGATCGTCAGCGAAATTGGCGCCGTAGACCGCCTTGGTGAAGGCGCTGGCCCAGCCGGGGCTCTTGTCAACCAAAACCACCCGAGCGGCTAAGAAGCCGTTGCGGGGGAAGCGGCTCGGGCTGCGCAAGGGCAGGTCCAGTTCGCCGCAAACCCTGGCCATATCGCGCCACATATAGACCCCCTTGATGGGGACCACATTGAACGGACTGTCGGTCATGCCTTGCTGGGCATTGAGCAGGGGGCCGAGTTGAAATGGCCGCCAAACCACATCCACCCCTGCCGCCGCAGCCAAGGCTTCGATGCGATGGGCTGCGGGGTAGGAGTAGGTTGAGGCAAACTCAAACCAGAAGGTCAGGCTTGGCATGGCTTACTGGTGATCCAGCAGACCAAGGACGCGTTTGGCCACGACATTGAGGTTGATCTCGGACGTGCCGCCCTCAATGGAATTGCCCTTGGAGCGCAGCCAGCCGCGGGTCTCGATCAGTTCGCGCTTCGTAAAGCCTTCGCCTTCCCAGCCCAGACCCTGATGGCCCATAGATTCCACCAGAAGCTCGCACTTGTCTTGGTTCAGCTTGGCGGCGGCATATTTGATGATCGAGGTAGCGGGGCTGATGGTGCCGCCTGCCTTGGATTCGGCCTCGACCCGACGAACGGTCAGGGCAAAGGCCTTGGCGTCCATCTTGTGACCCGCGATGCGGGCGCGCAGGTCCGCATCGGCAATCTTGCCATCAACGTCACCGACATGGCTAAGGGCTACCTGTTCCAGTTCCAGACCCGCCGCGCCGCCAAAGCCGCTAGAGGAGATGTTCTGGCGCTCATATTGCAGCAGGCGCTTAGCAATTTCCCAGCCGCCATTGAGCTTGCCGACCAACTGGGCCTTGGGGACCTTCACATCGGTGAAGAAGGTTTCGCAGAAGGGCGACTCGCCGCTGATCAGCTTGATTGGGCGGGGCTCAACGCCTGGGGTGGTCATGTCGAACAGCAGGAATGAGATGCCTTCGTGCTTCACCGTCGTGTCGGTGCGCACCAGGCAGAAGATCCAGTCGGCTTGGTCGGCATAGGAGGTCCAGACCTTCTGGCCATTGACCAGATAATGGTCGCCCTTGTCCTCGGCGCGGGTCTGTAGTGAGGCCAAATCGGAACCAGCGCCGGGTTCTGAATAGCCTTGGCACCAGCGGATCTCACCGCTGACGATCTTGGGCAGATGGGCCAACTTTTGCTCTTCGGTGGCATATTCCAAGAGGACTGGGCCAAGCATCCAAAGGCCGAAGGAGAACAGAGGCGGGCGAGCCTTGATGCGGCCCATCTCCTGTTCCAGCACCTTGGCCTCAGCGTGCGACAGTCCGCCGCCGCCATAGGCCTTGGGCCAGGTTGGAGCGGTCCAGCCCTTGGCGGCCATAAGGTCGAGCCAGATCTTGCTATCGGGATTTTTGAAACTGCCCTTGCGGCCCGCCCACGGGGTTTCCTCGCCCGGCATGGGGGTGCGCATGGATTGCGGGCAGTTGGCTTCGAGCCAAGCGCGGGTCTCGGCGCGGAAATCGTCAAGTTCGGCCATGGTGGGTTTCCTCACATCGTCTGGATTTGTCCGGACCTTATCAAGGGCGCGGGCCGGAGCAAGCCCTTTGAAACCATTGTCTTGCATTGTTTAGGTCGTAAAATCGTCGAAGCCATCAAACTGTTGCGAAAATTACGATATAAGCTCGACCAATTGGCCTTTCGGGAAGTCGCATGCGCTGGGCGCAAGATATCAAACCAGGAATTTTGGCCCTCGCGCCAACCCTTGCAGCTACCGCAGCCCTCGCCGCGGGTCTGATCCTGCTGGCCTCTGGGGCCACACCGTCCGAGCCGGAACGGTTGCGCAACCTCGTGGAGTTCGCGCCCCTTTCGCTGGTCGAAATCAGCCACTTTGTGTCGAGCATTTTGGGTTTGGTCTTGGTGCTGCTGGCCTTTGGCCTGCGCCGCCGTCTTGATGCGGCTTGGGCAGCGACGATCGCGCTGGTGACCTTGAGCGCGATCTTGGCGCTCTTGAAAGGGTTTAACTGGGAAGAAAGCGTCGCGCTGGGGCTGGTCGGGATCTTGCTGCTTCCCATGCATGAAGCCTTTCCGCGCAAGGCCCGTCTGACCCGTGTCGAAATTACACCGGGTTGGATGTTGTCGGCCCTCGCGGCGATTGTTGGCACGGTGTCCTTGGGCCTGTGGTCGTTTGACAATATTGGCTATTCGGACGAGCTCTGGTGGCGGGTTATGGCGGACAATGATGTGAGCCGTTCGCTGCGGGCGTCGGCGGGCGTCGCGATCCTGTTCAT
>CANKPO010000132.1 GCA_947484535.1 Caulobacteraceae bacterium | reverse complement strand
GGCCCTCACCCAACCCTCGCCCCCTTGGGGGAGAGGGTTGGGTGAGGGGGCTGCATCCCCATTCTTGATCTTAAGTTGGGTTTCAGCGTCGGACGGGTTACGAAAGCCTACAGGCACGAGAGACCCCGACATGACCGCTGCATGGGACAGATTTGACGCTGAGGCGCAAAAGGCTGATGGCCAGTCGATTATGGACCTGTTTGCCGCCGAGCCGCATCGCCTAAGCGCCCTGACCCTTGAGGCAGCAGGACTGTTTCTCGACCTGTCCAAACAGTCTTGGGGCAAGGCCCTGTTTGAGGCAGCCCTCGGTCTGGCCAAGGCTGCAGATCTCGATGAGGCGCGGGCGCGGCTCTTTGGCGGCGAGGTGGTCAATCGGTCTGAGGGGCGTGCAGTCCTACATACAGCCTTGCGCGCGCCCGATGGGGCCGACTTTAAGGCCAAGGGTGTGCCTGTTTCCGCCGCTGTTGAAGCGGGGCGTGCGGCCATGGCTCAGTTCGCCAATGGGGTGCGGTCTGGCACGGTCAGGGGCGCGACGGGCCAGCCCTTCACCACCATCGTCCATATTGGCATTGGCGGGTCCGACCTTGGCCCTCGACTGGTCTGGGAGGCCCTGCGGCCCTTGTCGCCGCAGATTGATCTGCGCTTCGTGGCCAATGTCGATGGCTCAGACATAGCCGCCGCGCTCGAGGGGCTTGATCCAGCCCAAACCCTTATCATTGCTGTGTCCAAGACCTTTACGACCGAAGAGACCATGGCCAATGCCTTGGCTGCGCGTCAGTGGTTGGCGGCGAGCCTCGGCGATGACAGGGCCGGATCGCACTTTGCCGCCGTCTCCGCCGCCCCCGACAGATGCTTGGCCTTTGGGGTCGCGCCCGAGCGGGTCTTTGCCTTCTGGGATTGGGTCGGGGGCCGCTATTCGGTCTGGTCGGCGGTCGGCCTGTCCTGCGCCGTCGCCTTAGGCTGGGAGGCGTTCGAAGCCTTTTTGGCTGGGGCCGCCGAGATGGATGCCCATTTCCTCGCCGCCCCCCTAGAGCGCAACGCCCCGGTGCTGCTGGCTCTGGCCCAGATCGTCAATCGCAACGGCTTTGGCCGCGCCGCCCGCACGGTGGTGCCCTATGCCCAGCGTCTTCGCCTGTTGCCCTCGTTCCTGCAGCAGCTTGAAATGGAATCCAACGGCAAGGGTGTGACCGCGACGGGCGAGCCCCTGACCCGCGACAGTGCCGCTCTGGTCTTTGGCGAGCCCGGTACCAATGGCCAACATGCCTATTTCCAACTGCTCCATCAGGGCACCGAGGTCGTGCCCGTGGAGTTCATCGCCATGGCCCATAATGATGAGGGTCCGGCGGGCGCCCATAACAAGCTCTTGGCCAATGTCTTGGCCCAGGCCGAGGCCCTGATGGTCGGGCGCAGCGAGGCCGATGTGCGCGCTGAACTGATCGCGTCGGGTATGGATGCGGCCACCCTCGAGACCCTCGCCCCGCAACGGGTCTTTTTGGGCAATCGCCCGTCGAGCCTGATCCTGATGGAGCGCCTAACCCCCCATGCCTTGGGGGCCTTGATCGCGCTCTATGAGCATAAGACCTTCGTCGAAGGGGTGATCTGGGGGGTCAATAGTTTCGACCAGTGGGGGGTCGAGCTTGGCAAGTCGCTGGCCAAGCGGATCTTGGGCGAGCTTGAAGGTGGCCCAGATCTTCCGCACGATCCCTCGACCACAGCCCTGATTGCGCGGCTGCGATCCTAGGGAATTTGGCCTCAAACCTTGCCGCGAGGCCCCTGATCCGGTAATCGCGGCACATGACCGAAGAAGCCGCCTTCCGCCCCGAAGCCCGCAATCCCCGAGGCTTTCAAGATAAACGCGCCCGTGACCTGCGTGCGGAGCGCCATATTCTTGAGACTGTCTCCAAGGTCTATGAGCGCTATGGCTTTGAGGCGCTCGATACAGGGGCCTTTGAATATGCTGATGCGCTGGGCAAGTTCTTGCCCGACAGCGACCGTCCCAATGAGGGCGTCTTCGCCCTGCAGGACGATGACGAGCAGTGGATGGCCCTGCGTTATGACCTGACGGCCCCCTTGGCGCGCTTTGTGGCTCAGAACCGCGAAGGTCTGCCCAAGCCCTTCCGTCGCTATGCCTTCGGGCCTGTTTGGCGCAATGAAAAGCCAGGTCCCGGGCGGTTCCGTGAGTTCATTCAGTGCGATGCCGACACGGTCGGTTCAGCTCGGCCCGAGGCTGATGCAGAGATCGTCGCTCTGGCCGTCGAGGGCCTGATGGCTACGGGTCTAAAGCGCGGCCAAGCGGTGCTTAAGATCAATAACCGCAAGCTGCTCAATGGCCTTTTGACGGCGGCTGGCGTCCAGAGCGAGGGCCAAAAGCTTGGCGTTCTGCGCGCCGTTGATAAGCTCGACCGCTTGGGACCCGATGGCGTGCGGCTTCTGCTCGGTGAGGGCCGTAAGGACGAGTCCGGGGCCTTCACCAAGGGGGCCGGTCTCAATGCCCGCGCCGCTGAACAGGTTCTGGCCTTTGTTGCCGCTGGCGGCGGGACGCGTTCTGAGGTTCTCGACAGTCTTGCCGATGTCATTGGTGGTTCGGCGGAGGGCGATGAGGGCCTTGCTGAACTGGCCAGCATGGATGCGGCGCTGCGCAGTCTAGGCATTGGCGAGGATCAGGCCAGTTTTGAGCCGTCCATCGTGCGCGGCTTGGAATATTATACCGGCCCGGTCTTTGAGGCCGAACTGCTGATCGAGACCCTCGGCGAAAAGGGCGAGATCCTGCGCTTTGGTTCCATCGGCGGCGGTGGCCGTTATGATGATCTGGTCGCGCGTTTCACCGGTGAGCGGACCCCGGCGACCGGCTTTTCCTTCGGGGTCTCGCGTCTGGCTGCGGCCTTGCGCGCGGCGGGTCAGGCTCAGGCCAGCGAAGCGCGTGGGCCTGTGGTTGTGCTGGTCTTTGATCAAAATGCCTTGGGCGACTATTTCGCCGTGGCCACAGAGCTGCGCGCTGCCGGTATCGCCTCAGAGGTCTATCTGGGCGGGTCGGGCATGAAGGCGCAGATGAAATATGCCGATCGGCGCATGTCGCCTGCCGTGGTCATTCTGGGCGGTGACGAGATCGCCGCCGGGACCGTGACGGTCAAGGATCTGGATCTGGGTCGTCAGATGGCGCAGGGCGTGACTGACAATAAGGAATGGCGCGAAGGCCGTCCGGGACAGGTCACTGTGCCGAGAGCAGAGCTGGTCAGTGTCATTCGCCGCATTGTGGAGGGCTGATCATGCAGCTTGAACCAACGGTTCCGCCCAAGGCCCTCGCGGCCATCCGCGCACCCTTTGCAGCGCTCGGTGCCACGGCGATTGACGCGCCCGTCATCCAGCCCTTGAACCAGCTGCTCGATCTGGCCGGAGAGGCCATGAGGGCGCGGCTCTTTATCGTGCAGGGCGAGGGCGGGGCCGAGGCCTGCTTACGTCCGGATTTCACCATTCCTGTGGCGCGAGCCCACGGCGCGTCCGGCGCCGCCTCTGGCCGCTATGTCTATGAAGGCAAGGCCTTTCGGGTTGCGCCCAAGGGCACGGACCGGGCTGAAGAGTTCTTGCAGATTGGTATCGAAGCCTTTGAGGTCCGCGATCCTGTCGGGGCCGATGTCGAGGTGGCCGCTGTGGCATGGCAGGCAAGCCTTGCGGGTGGCCGCACAGACCTGTCGATGCGTCTGGGCGATGTAGCCCTGTTTTCCGCCTTTATCGGCGCTATGGCCCTGCCAGAAGCCTTGGCGGCGCGTCTTGACCGGGCCTTTACCCGTCCGCGCGTCCTTCGGGCCGAGTTGGCGCGGGCGCAGGCGGGTGAGCAGGCCCCTCGCGCCGGGGATCGTCTAGCGGGTCTGTTGGCAGGATTGCCCGAGGCCGAGGCCTCGGCCGTGCTGGAGGAGTTCTGGGGTCTGGCGGGTATTCAGCCGGTGGGCGGACGCTCCGCCGCCGAGATTGTCCATCGTCTGTCCCAGCGGGCTGAGGCGGCCTCTGCCCCTCGCCTGAGCGCGGCGCAGGCGGACCTGATTAGCCGGTTCCTCGCCATCGACAATCAGCCCCAACGGGCCTTGGATCAGGTCGCCGCCTTGGCCCGTGAAGGCGGCGCCTCTGTCGACCTTCCCCTCAAGGCTTGGCAAGCGCGGTTAGACGGCCTGATGGCGGCTGGCATCGCACCTGAGCGTATGAGCCTCTCGACCGCCTTTGGCCGCGCCTTTGGCTATTATGACGGCGTCCTGTTCGAGGTGACCAGCGCGGCGCTGGGGGTGGAACATCCGGTGGCCGGTGGCGGGCGCTATGATGCGCTGTTGGCACGGCTTGGGGCTCGGGTTGATCCCTCGGTTGGGGCGGTGGGCTGTATGGTCCGGCCTTGGCGGGCCTTTGATGGTTCAGCAGCAGGAGCGGCGTGATGGATGATCTATCGACCAATCCCCTGACCATTGCCTTCCCTTCCAAGGGTCGGCTGAAAGAACAGGCCGAAGCTTGGCTGGCCGAGTGCGGCTTTAAGCTGGAGGCTGTCGGCGGCGCTCGCGGCTATCGCGCCGCCATTGCCGGCCTGCCGGGCGCGCAGGTGCAGCTCCTGTCGGCCTCTGACATTGCGTCGGCGGTGGATGATGGCGAGGTTCACCTTGGCCTAACGGGTGAGGATCTGCTGCGCGAACGCGGCGAGGATCTCGACAACCGGGTGATGTTGCTGCGGGCTCTGGGTTTTGGCCGGGCCGATCTGATCGTGGCCGCGCCGCAGAGCTGGATCGATGTCGACGTCATGGCTGATCTTGATGAGGTCGCGGCGGCCTATCTGGCCCGCACGGGTCGGCGTCTGCGCGTGGCGACCAAATATATGAGCCAGACGCGGGCCTTCTTTGCCAAGCACGGCATTGCCGACTATCGGATCGTGGAATCCAGCGGCGCGACCGAGGGGGCTCCGGCGACGGGGGCGGCGGAGCTTGTGGTGGATATCACCACGACCGGCGCGACCTTGGCGGCCAACAGTCTGAAGATCATCAGTGATGGGGTGATCCTCAAGAGCCAAGCCCAGCTTGCGGCCTCCTTGACCGCCTCTTGGACCACGGCCCAGCTCGGACTGGTCCGCCGGTTGTTGAGCGTTGTTGAGGCCAAGTCGCGCGCGCGGGGACTGGCGACCGT
>CANKPO010000131.1 GCA_947484535.1 Caulobacteraceae bacterium | reverse complement strand
TGGATTTGACCATGGTCGATAATCGAAAGGGTTTCAAGGGGTTGCAGGAAGAGAAATGTAAAGTTCGTTTAATTTGAGCTCTAGCACTCTTGTAAATAAAGAAATGGCGGCTTGGTTTCCCAAGCCGCCACTGTCCTAACCCTAAGGGGTTTTAGACTATTCCTTAGAAGCCTTCTCGCGCAGAGCCGCGCCGAGAATGTCACCCAGCGAAGCGCCGGAGTCCGAAGACCCGAACTGCTCGATGGCTTCCTTCTCTTCGGCCATTTCCAGAGCCTTGACCGACAGGGAGACGCGACGTGCGGCCTTGTCGATATTGGTGATCTGGGCGTCGAGGCGGTCATTGATGGCGAAGCGCTCTGGGCGCTGCTCCGAACGATCGCGGCTCAGGTCGGACTTGCGGATGAAGGCGGTCATCGGCGCATTTTCGTCGCCGAACTTCACTTCAAGGCCACCGGTGGTGACGTCAACGACGATGACGGTGACGGTCTGACCCTTACGGTGGGTGTCGCCAGCCATCGGATCACCGGCCAGTTGCTTGATGCCGAGCGAGATACGTTCCTTCTCGACGTCCACATCCAGAACCTTGGCCTTGACGACATCGCCCTTCTTGTAACGCTGAATGGCTTCTTCGCCCGCAGCCGTCCAGTCGATGTCGGACAGGTGGACCATGCCATCGATGTCGTTTTCCAGACCGATGAACAGACCGAACTCGGTGGCGTTCTTGACTTCGCCTTCGACGGTCGAGCCCACGGGATGGGTTTCGATGAACTGCTCCCAAGGATTAGGCATGGCCTGCTTGAGGCCCAGCGAAACCCGGCGCTTCGAAGGATCGACGTCGAGAACCACGACTTCGACTTCTTGGCTGGTGGAGACGATCTTGCCCGGATGGACGTTCTTCTTGGTCCAGGACATTTCGGACACGTGGACCAGACCTTCAACGCCGGCTTCCAGCTCAACAAATGCGCCGTAATCGGTGATGTTGGTGATGCGGCCCATGAACTTGGAGCCCATTGGGTACTTGGCTTCGACGCCGTCCCAAGGATCGGACTGCAGTTGCTTCATGCCGAGGCTGATGCGCTGGGTGTCTGGGTTGATCTTGACGATCTGAACCTTGACGGTATCGCCCACGGCCAGAACCTGGCTGGGGTGAGACACGCGCTTCCAGCTCATGTCGGTGACGTGCAGCAGGCCATCGATGCCGCCCAAGTCCACGAATGCGCCATAATCGGTGATGTTCTTGACGACGCCGTCGCGGATTTCGCCTTCGAGCAGTTGCGAAACCAGCTCGGTGCGCTGTTCGGCGCGGGCCTCTTCCAGAATGGCGCGGCGCGAGACAACGATGTTGCCACGGGGACGGTCCATCTTGAGGATCGAGAAGGGCTGTTCCTTACCCATGAGCGGACCAACGTCGCGCACAGGACGGATATCGACTTGGCTGCCGGGCAGGAACGCAGAAGCGCCGCCCAGATCAACGGTGAAGCCACCCTTGACGCGGCCAACAATGGCACCGACCACAGGCTCTTGACGGGCGAACACGCCTTCAAGACGGGTCCATGCCTCTTCGCGGCGGGCCTTATCGCGGCTGATGACGGCTTCGCCCAGAGCATTTTCAACGCGCTCAAGGAACACTTCAACCGTATCGCCGATCTTGACGGTGGGCTTGCCCGCAGCGTCAACACCGAACTCCTTCACCTGGATACGACCTTCGGTCTTCAGACCGACGTCGACAATGGCGAAGTCCTTTTCGATCCCAACGACCTTGCCCTGCACCACGGTGCCTTCGGCGAAGTCGCGGCCACCCAGGACCTCGTCCAGTAGCGCGGCGAAATCGTCGCGCGAGGGATTCATGCTCATAGTATCAGCCATGCTGTCTTTCATCTTGGTTATGAACGGAACGATGCCAAACCGCGTGCTTGCGGTCCTTGATCAACGGCGTCGATCGTTCGGTTAGGGGTTAAGCCGAGGTCAGGATCGGATGCTTAAGGCTGGCAGAGGCTTACGGCGCGACCTGATGAGGGCTTGCTGGGAGTCTCTGTCGCATCTGTCATGCTCGCGGCCGTACGAAGCAAAAGCGCGGTGGGATTATCCGTTGGAACGGATGCGCGCAGCCTCGACGATGCGGCGGGCTGCATCGGCGGCGGACTCTATACTCTCCTGTGACGTATCGAGCAAGACCGCGTCGTCAGCCTGTGTCAGGGGCGCAGCACCGCGTCCAGAATCGCGGGCATCACGCAGGCGGATATCCTCGAGGACCTCGGCCATAGAGACGCTCTCGCCTTGGCCGGTGAGCTGTTTCCAGCGCCGTTCGGCCCGCACCTCGGCTGAGGCGGTGACGAACAGCTTGGCGACGGCGTCTGGCGCAATGACGGTGCCAATATCGCGCCCATCAATGACCGCGCCGCCGGGGCGACGGGCAAAGTCCTGCTGCATCTTGAGAAGGGCAAGGCGAACGGCGGGATGGACGGCGACCTGACTGGCGGCCTCTCCGGCTTGGCGGGTGCGGTATTCAGGCTGGTCCAGCCGCGCCAGATCAAGGCCAGCGGCGATCTTTGCCGCCCCCGCCTCATCATCCAGCCGCCCGCCAGCGGCCAGCACCGCCACGCCAACGGCGCGGTAGAGCAGGCCGGTATCCAGATGGGGCAGGCCATAGAGCGCGGCGAGGCCAGAGGCGATGGTGCCCTTGCCTGAGGCTGCAGGCCCGTCAACGGCGATGACCAGAGGCTGGCTCATGCGCTGATATCAGCCCCAAGATCGGCCATCAGGCTGTGGAAGGTCGGGAAGGAAGTGGCGATCATCTCCGGCTCATCGACCGTCACCGCGCCCTGAGCCGCAAGGCCAAGCACCAGATGGGACATGGCAATGCGGTGATCGCCCTTGGTCGTGATCCGCGCCCCGCCCTTGGGAGCCTGACCCGAGCCATGAACGATCATGCCTTCGGGCTCTTCTTCGATATCGACGCCGCAAGCCTTGAGCCCGTTGGCCATCAGGGCGATGCGGTCGCTCTCCTTGACCCGCATCTCACCAATGCCGCGCATGATGGTGGTGCCGGTCGCAAAGGCTGCCGCCACGGCGAGGATCGGATATTCATCGATCATGGCGGGTGCGCGCTCGGCAGGCACCTCGACGCCCCTAAGGGCGCTGTAGCAAGCGGTCAGGTCGCCGACCGGCTCGCCGCTCTCCTCGCGCAGGTTCTCAATCGTCAGGTCAGCGCCCATCTCTCGCAAAGTGGTGAAGATCCCGGCGCGCAGGGGGTTGAGCATCACGCCTTCGATGGTCACGCGTGAGCCCGGGGTGATCAGGGCCGCGACGATGGGGAAGGCGGCAGAGGAAGGATCGCCCGGGGCCCGCACCTTGGTTCCCGTCAGGCTCTGGCCCGCGCCCAGCCGCACGATCCGCGCCTCATTCGTGTCGCTCACATCGACAGTCACGCCAAAGGCCCGGAGCATCCGTTCGGTATGGTCACGGGTGGGTTCGGGTTCTTGCACTTCAACGCCGCCCTCGGCATGGAGCCCGGCCAGCAGCACCGCCGACTTGACCTGGGCTGAGGCCATCGGCAGGCGATAGGCGATGGATTTCAGATTGCCGCCCTTGAGCGTCAGGGGCAGGCGACCGCCGCTGCGGCCCATCCAGCTTGCGCCCATCAGGCCCAGAGGCGTCAGGACCCGGCCCATCGGACGGCCGCGCAGGGAGGCATCACCGGTGAAGGTGGCGCTGAGGTCAAAGCCCGCTGCCGCCCCCATGATCAGCCGCACGCCGGTTCCGGCATTGCCGCAATCAATCACGTCGCTGGGCTCGCGAAAGCCGCCCTGACCCTCGACCCGCCAGCGGCCTTCGCCGAGCTGTTCGACCGTGGCCCCAAAGCCGCGCATGGCCTTGGCCGTGTTCAGCACATCTTCGCCTTCCAACAGTCCCTCAATCTCGGTCACGCCCTTGGCCAAGGCGCCGAGCAAGAGGGCGCGGTGGGACATGGACTTATCGCCGGGTGCGCGGGCACGGCCCACAAGCGCATGTCCGGGGCGGGCGGTGAGAACAGCGTCGGTCATCGGCGGTGGAAGGCCTCCTTCAGGCCGATCTTACGAAATAATGTCGCTCAAAGACGAATTTTAGGGCTTTGCTTTTGACAGCGGCATAAGCGCATGGCAAGTGACCGACCGCTTATCAAACAGGCTCTTAAAGGATCTATCCTATTGGCCAGTCCCGAATTGGGCTCAAAACAACTTTGCCCGAACTGCCAAGCCAAGTTCTATGACCTCGGCCGCAGGCCTGCTGTATGTCCAAAGTGCGCCACCGCCTTCGATCCTGAAGAGGCTGTGAAGTCACGTCGTAACCGTGCGCGGTCGACCACGCCGGACTATGAGGATGCCGATGAAAAACCGGTGAAGGCCGCCGAGGAGCCCGATGGCTTCGAGGACGAGGTGGATGAGACCCCCGAAATCGACGCTGCTGTCGATGCGGACGTGATGGAGGTCGATGATCTCGATTCCGACGGTGTCGCCACCCCCAATTCGCCTGACGATCTGGGCGTCGACTTTGCCGAAGATGGCGATCTCGAAGAAGAGGCAGACGATGTTCCGTTCCTAGAGGACGAGGATGACGACTTCCCTGAAGACGAGATCGAAGGCCTGCCCGGCGAGGGTGACCTCGACCGCTAAACCCCTTTCCTGCCCGAAAAGGTCCGGTTCCGCCGGGTCTTTTCGAGGCCCGGAACGGTTTGATCTCAGACGATCAAAAAAACTTTCTTTTGGGGTTGATCGGACGAAACCCACAGCATAGTGTCCGCGACCTCAAGGGGACTTCTTAGCAAGCCCCCCGACGTAAAACCCGAATATCTTCGGGGCTATAGCTCAGCTGGTAGAGCGCTTGAATGGCATTCAAGAGGTCAGCGGTTCGACTCCGCTTAGCTCCACCATAAACCCCCCGTCGCAACCCGGCGGGGGGTTTTCCATTTGGGGGGTGATGATCTGCGTCCCCCTGTGCGCGGCAGTCCGATTGACGCGGCGAGCGATAAAATCTATTTAGAGTGGTAATGAATCGGGACTAGGGTCGGCTGCACGGTTCGCCGTTAACGGACCCCCGATCTCTATCGAAAGGTCTTCTGTGATCGAGTCCAACCCCATGGATCAGGAACGGGCCGCAAAGTTTGCCGCCCTGCAAAGC
>CANKPO010000130.1 GCA_947484535.1 Caulobacteraceae bacterium | reverse complement strand
GCAGGGCCTCATCGGCAGATTCAATATTGCGCAGGGTCTGGGCCATCGACAGCCGAGCCCCCGGAAGATCCTCGACCGTCAGGTTCAGCTTGCGAGCCATGGCGCGCAGGGCAAAGAGGCGCTCTTCGGCCTTTTCCAACTGATCGGGTTCAAATTCAAATTGATTGGCGGCGGCATCAATGGCCGAGGCCGCCTCTTGGGTCTCGACCAAGGCCCGATCGACGGCATTGGCGGCGTCGGTCAGGCGCAGAACCGCAAGACTGTCGCTGGCCGCCCCGGACTGCAGCGCCCGCTCCCGCGCCCGCTCCAGCGCCCGAAAGGCTTGGGCGAGGCGATTGGCCAAGGCGTCTGCGGCCAGACCCTCTCGCGCGGCGGCAATATCGCTCAGGGCCTTTTCGGCCGATCCCAGCAAGGCCCGCTGGCCTGCCAGTTCGGTTTCTTCGCCCGGCATGGGGGCCAGAAGATCGAGTTCGGCCAAGCGAAGACTGATCTCTTCGATCTCGGTGGCTGCCTTTTGCGTGGTCTCGCGCAGCTGTTCGAGCGCTTGACGCGCTTGACGCCATCCCTCCCAGGCTTGGGAACAGGCCAGCGCCAGCGGACGACAGCCGCCAAAATGGTCGAGCAGGGGGCGGTGATTTCGCGGATCTAGCAGGCCGACCGTCTCGTGTTGGCCGTGAACCTCGAGCAGGAGATTGCCTAACTCCTTCAGCACCCCGACACTGGCGGCCTGATCATTGACAAAGGCGCGGGAGCGACCGTCGGCACTGAGGACACGGCGAAGGATCAGTTCCTCCCCGGGTGAAGAGGTCAGGCCCTTCTCCTCTAGCACCGGCCAAACCGCATGGGCTGAGGGCAGATCGAAAATGGCGGTGACCACCGCTTGAGCCGCGCCGCGACGCACAAGGCCCGCGTCGGCTCTGGCCCCTGTGGCCAAGCCCAAGGCATCGAGAATGATCGACTTGCCCGCCCCGGTCTCGCCGGTAAGCGCGGTCAAGCCCGGCCCCACCGTTAGGTCCAGACTTTCGATGAGGACCACGTCTCTTATGATCAGCGCCGTCAGCATTCCGCCACTCTGGGCTGATTCTGCCAATCGGCGGTGAGCAAGATCATGACTGTTGGGCTCAATCCTTACCGAACAGTCCGAACCAGCGCCTTTTCTTCTTGGTCTGGGGCACGGGGCCTGCAGGGGTGATCTCTTTGTCGGGCGAACCCGATTCCGGCGGTGGCGGACCCTTTTCGGTGGCGGCAGCGGTCAGTTGGGGCTTGCGGTTAAAGAAGATGCCGCCAAGGCCCTTGCTGCGGGCTTCTGGGGTCAGGGCCGGGCGAACGCCCTTGCCTTCCATCAGCTGGTAAGCGTCAGCGTACCAGACATCGCCCGGGAAATTGTGACCGAGCACTGCGGCATTGCGCTTGGCCTCATCGATCAGGCCGACCGTCAGATAGGCCTCCACCAAGCGATAGAGCGCCTCTGGGGTGTGGGACGTGGTCTGATAGCGATCAATGACCATCCGGAACCGGCCGATCGAGGCCAAGGTCTCGCCATTGCGAAGATACCAGCGGCCGACGGACATTTCCTTGCCGGCCAACTGGTCATTGACCATGTCGATCTTCAAACGGGCGTCAGAGGCATATTCGGAACGGGGATAGCGCTGAACCACTTCGCGCAGGGCCGCCAAGGCCTGCTCGGTCGAGGCCTGGTCACGGCCCACATCAACGATCTGTTCGAAATAGCAAACGGCCTTCAGATAGTAGGCATAGGCCGCTGAAGGATTGCCAGGATAGAGGGACACAAACCGGTCCACATCGCCAATGGCTTCCTCATATTGGTTGCCTTGATAGTGCGCATAGGCGGTCATCAGGATCGAGCGACGCGACCACTCCGAATAGGGATGTTGGCGCTCAACCTCACGAAACAGGTTGATCGCTTCATTCCACATCTTGGAATCAAGACGTTCTGAGCCGACGGCATAGAGCAGTTCCACCGGACGCTCTTCATAGGCCATCGATGGCTTTTTTTGTTTTCCCGCGCAGGCTGTAACGCTCAAGGCGGCACAGAGGGCAACGAGGACAACTGGCCAGCGGCCCCAGGCTTTATGAAGCACGAACCTTCACCCTTAGAAAAAGACGCCCCCGCCACGTTCTGAAAGAACGCAACTCGACTTCTACACGACGCAACGACCGGCGCAAACCCGCACTGGCTCTGACAAGGCTTTTGGACCGCTAGACAGACTCGCGCCAGCAAAAACCGCAGGCAAGATGTCGGAGGGCACTTGAAGCCATCGCCGCTTTGCGGTTTGTCACACAGAGGGTAGGGTTTTAATCCTCTATTCTGCCCCCTCAATATGCGACCCGGATCTGGAAAGTGACGCCGCCAAATGTCTAAAGATAAGATCACCCCAGACGAGATGCATTACGAACAGATGGCGCAGGAGGCTCTGCGCGGGGTCGTAAAGGCGGCTCTGCAGCGCGCAGCATCGCCTGCCGGTATCCCCGGCGCGCACCATTTCTATGTTTCGTTCAAGACGACGGCGGCAGGCGTTTCGATTCCGTCCGATCTTCTGGCCAAGTTTCCTGAAGAGATGACCATCGTCCTGCAGCACCAGTTTTGGGATCTGGTGGTGGCTGAAACCCTGTTCTCCATCACCTTGAGCTTTGGTGGCCAGCCTAAGCGCATGACCGTGCCCTATGTGGCCGTATCGCGCTTCTTTGACCCCAGCGTGCAGTTCATGCTGCAGTTCGACGTTGAGGTGCCGGAGGTCGTGCCGACCCCGCCTGAGCCTGACACCAAGGCCGAACCGGTGTCCGAAGGGCCCAAGATCGTTTCCCTTGACCAGTTCCGGAAGAAATAGAGCTATGAGCGACGCTTTTGCCCCTGAGAAAGTGGTCCTGACGGACGAACAGCTTCTTGCACGCTTTCAATCCAGCAAGAACCCGCCACCCGGTTCAGCCCTGCTCGGTTTTCGGATGGTGTCGGTCAATCGCGAAGCCATGACGGTCGAGGTCGCCTTCGACGCCAAGACCGATTTTTGCAATCCCATGAGACAGATCCAAGGCGGCTATCTCTGCGCCATGCTGGATGAGTGCATGTCTGTGGCCGGGATGGTGGCGTCGGACATGACCTGCGTCCTGCCGACCCTCGAGATGAAGACCAGCTTCCTGCGTCCGGGCCTTCCGGGACCTATTCGCGGGATCGGGCGGGTGATCAAATATGGCCGCACCATCGCCTTTACCGAGGGCGAGCTCTATGACGCCGAAGGCCGATTGTTGGCTAAGGCCACGGCAACGGCCATCCCCACCCCCTTCACCAAGTTCAAAAAATAGGCATCAGATGATGGGGCTGTGGCGGGGTCTGGTTTGGCTAGTTCTCAGCGGCCTGCTGATCCTGCGGCCTGCGCCCGCCATGGCACAGACGGCCGGGCCCTTTTCAGACTGGGCGGCCGTGGTCGTTGCCGGAGACTGGCACGCCCAAAGTGGCGCACCGTCCGAAGTCTTCGACAATGCAAGGCGTGATATCGCCAAGTCGCTCATCGCTATCGGCTTTTCAGCAGACAATGTTCGCCAGTTTTCGGTCCGCCCAGAGCGCTATGCCAAGTCCGGGGCCCTGCCGACCAAACCGCGCCAGCTCTATGAGACCCTCGGCCAACTGACCACCAAGGTGAGCGGCGGTTGCCTTGTCTATATCACCTCTCATGGCGTCCCCGAGGGCATTGTCTTTGGAGAGCAACTTCTCGCCCCCGGCGTTTTGGCTGAGATCATCAATCGAACCTGCGCGGACCGGCCGACCGTCGCGGTGATCAGTGCCTGCTATTCCGGGGTCTTTGTCCCGCCGCTCGCCGGGTCGGATCGCATGATCTTGACGGCTGCGAGGCCTGACCGCACCTCCTTTGGCTGCGGCGAGGCCGATATCTACACCTTCTTTGACGGCTGTTTCCTGGAGGAAATGCCCAAGGCCATCGGCTTTCCCGCCCTGGCCAACGGGGTGCGGGCCTGCGTTAGGGATCGTGAAAGCCGAGAGGGCGTGTCACCCGCCTCTGAACCACAACTGTTCATCGGACCCCATCTGCGGCCGGTCCTTGCCCTCTATCCTTTCGCCAAACCGAGCACAGCCCAACCTTCGCGATAATACAATTTGGGCAAGACAATCCTTTATTGCGGTCGTTGGGTGGCCTAAAAGCCCATTACCAAGGGGTAGGCTTGCCGAACGCGGCATCTGAAATCGCTAGGGTCGAGGTAAGCGGATGCAACTGTCACCAAAGACGATCTGGACGGGCCTGCTTGCAGCCGCCCTTTCGCTGGCCGCGTCGGTCAGTTGGGGCCAAGAGACCAAGGCCACGGGCGCACCGCCAGCCGCAGCCATAGCCCCAGCCATCGCCCCTTCGATCGATACGGTACCCGTGACCACGCCCTCAGTGAAAAGGCCAGTGGCGCAGGCGCGTCAATATCCCAAGAGACCCTACCGGTCCTATAGCCGGGCGCGCCGGGCCGCAGTGCCCGCTGCTGCCGCTCTGACCGCCGCAGCCGTTGCCATGCCTGCCAAAGCAACCCCAGCCCTCATCGCGCCTGTGATCCCAACCCAGCCGGCCCGTCCCGGTGCGCGTCTTGCCCCGGGAACCGCGATCCCACCGGCGGAGCTAGAGGCCTATGTCGATGGTCTGGTCCGGCGCAGCATGGAGCGTGACCATATTGCCGGGGTCACCGTGTCCATCGTCCAGAACGGTCAGATCGTCCTGAAAAAGGGCTATGGCTTGGCCCAGCTTTCTCCGGCCAAGCCCGTCAATCCAGACCAGACCCTGTTTCGGCTCGCCTCCATTTCCAAGACCTTCACCTGGATGGCCTTGATGAAGGAGGTCGAGGCTGGGCATCTGCGCCTTGACGCACCGGTCAATCTCTACCTGCCCGAAAAGCTGCGGATCAAGGATCAGGGGTTCACGCAGCCCGTTCTGGTGCGCGACCTCTTGGCCCACACCCCCGGCTTTGAAGACAAGGCTATGGGCCAGCTCTTTGAACGCGATGCCGACCGCATTCGCCCGATTGCCACCTATCTGCGCCAAGAACGACCAGATCGGGTGCGGGAACCCGGCCTCGTATCGACCTATTCCAACTATGGTGCAGCCCTTGGCGGCGAAATCTCGTCCTATGTGTCGGGCAAGCCCTTTGAGAGCCTGATCGAAGGCGGCATC
>CANKPO010000129.1 GCA_947484535.1 Caulobacteraceae bacterium | reverse complement strand
GTCGAACGGCTCGCCGCCCGCCACATCTGGCTTCACCGTGCCGCCGCATTGGCCCATGCCCGCTGGCGATAGCGCTAAAGGGCTTGACCCCTCGTGCGGCTGGCTTAGGTCAGGCTGTTCACGAGAGACTGTTTAACCATGACCACCATCGCCATTATCGGAGCAGGCCTTGCCGGGGCTGCGGCTGGCCGCAGCCTGCAAGAGGCTGGCCATCAGGTGACCCTGTTTGACAAGGGACGCGGGCCGGGCGGGCGGATGAGTACCCGCCGCATGGAAACCGCACTGGGGACCGTGAGGCTCGACCATGGCGCTCAGTTTTTCACTGTCCGAGGCGAGGGCTTGACCAAGGCCGTCGCGGGCTGGACCGCCGCTGGGGCCTGCGCGCCTTGGGAAGGAAAGCTGATCAAGATCGACGCGGATGGCACGAGCGAGCCCCTCGGTGGGGATGATCGCTATGTCGGCGTGGGCGGCATGAACCAGGTGGTCAAGGCGGCGCTAGAGGGTCTGGACGCAAGGTTTGGCCGTCAGGTTCTGGCCATTGAGGGCGGTCCAGGGGCTTGGAGCCTTCGGTTCGCAGAGGGCGAGCGCGAGGGACCGTTCGAGGTGGTGCTGGTCGCCGTCCCCGCTGAACAGACCGGCCCCCTGGTCAGTGATTGGGTCCCCCATATGGCGCGCGAGGCCGAAGCGGTCCGCAGCGCGCCTTGCTGGGCCGCCATGGCTGTGTTCGATAGGCCGGTTAGGGCTGATTTTGATGCCGCGCGGCTCGAAACTGGCCCCCTGTCATGGATCTCGCGCGAGACGTCAAAACCCGGACGTGAGGGGCCAGAGGCCTGGGTCCTGCATGGCTCACCGGCCTGGTCCAAGACCCATCTGGAAGAGACCGCCGATGAGGCGGCTCAGGCCCTGCTGACCGCCTTTGCAGACCATGCGAGCTTCACGACCCCGATCAGCCTGACCGCCCACCGCTGGCGCTATGCCCAGATCGAACAGCCTGCAGGCACGCCCTTTGGCTGGGCCGAAAGCCTAGGACTAGGCGTTTGCGGCGACTGGCGCCTTGGCCCGCGCATCGAATATGCCTTTGCCTCGGGTCAGGCCTTGGCAGCCGCGGTGATAGAATCCCGCGCCCTTTAGAAAAATAGGTTTGGCGCGCCCCGACCGCCTCGCTAGTCTGTTCCAACCAAGGCCCAGCAAGAAGGCCTTTTTGGAGGAGACGGGCCATGGATGGTTCCAGCACAGCCTATGATCTGATCATTCGCGGCGGCACGGTTGTCGATGGCAATGGCGGTGAGCCCTTTGTCGCCGATGTGGCCCTACGCCAAGGCAAGATCGTCGCGGTGGGCACCGTCAAGGGCAGCGCCGCCGAAGAGATCGACGCCACTGGCCTGCTTGTCACCCCCGGCTGGGTCGATATCCACACCCATTATGATGGCCAAGCCACCTGGACCAGTCGCCTCACCCCTTCATCCCTGCATGGTTCAACCACCGTGGTGATGGGCAATTGCGGCGTCGGTTTTGCCCCCGTCCGCGTGGCCGACCGCGACACCCTCGTGCGGCTGATGGAAGGGGTTGAGGACATTCCCGGCACCGCCCTGCATGAGGGCCTGTCTTGGAACTGGGAGAGCTTTGGCCAATATATGGACGCGGTTGACGCCCTGCCGCACGATGTCGATGTCGCCGCTCAGGCGCCGCATGGGGCCTTGCGGGTCTATGTGATGGGCCAGCGCGGCGCGGACCGCGAGGACGCCACCCCCGACGAGATCGCCCAGATGAAGGCCCTGACCCGCGAGGCCATTGAGGCCGGAGCCTTGGGCTTTTCCACCACCCGCACCATGGTTCACCGCACTGCTGACGGCGACCTGACCCCCACCATCGGAGCAGCCGACGCCGAGATGATCGCCATTGCCGAGGGTCTAGCCGAGGCCGGCACCGGCGTTCTGCAATGGGTCTCCGATTTCCGCCAGATGGATCACGAGTTTGGCCTGATCAAGACCCTGACCGAGGTCTCTGGCCGCCCCTTGAGCTTTTCGATGGTCCAGGCCGATGCTGCCCCTGACCAATGGCGCGAACTGATGACCCGCTTGGACGAGGCCGCCGACGAGGGTTTGCCTATCAAGGCGCAGGTTCAGGGCCGCCCTGTGGGACTAATGCTTGGCCTGCAAGGCTCTGCCCACCCCTTCATCACTCGGCCTAGCTACATCGCCATTGCCGACCTGCCCTTTAGCGAGCGGGCGGCGGTCATGCGTGATCCAGAGGTGCGCGCCCGCATCCTGTCCGAAGCCCCAGAGCGCGGCCATCCCTTCATCAATTCCTTGGCCGGGGCCTATCACAAGATGTTCGAGCTGGGCGATCCGCCGAACTATGAGCCCGCCCCCGAAGACAGCATCGCGGCCCGCGCCAAGCGCGAGGGCACCAGCCCAGACGCCATTGTCTATGATATGCTGGCCACCGGCGATGGCTCAGGCTTCCTATTCTTTGCCATGCACAACTACACAGAGGGCAGCCTCGATAACACCCTAACCATGATGAAGAACCCCAACACCATCTTTGGACTGTCCGATGGCGGCGCCCATGTTGGGGCCATCTGTGACGTCAGTGTGCCGACCTATATGCTGACCCACTGGTGTCGGGATCGCACGCGCGGCGAACAGCTCAGCCTACCCTTCGTGGTTCGCAGCCAGACCCGCGATACGGCGGAGGCCGTCGGCCTGCTCGACCGGGGCGTGGTCGCGCCCGGCTATAAGGCCGACCTCAACATTATCGATATGGCGCGTCTACAATTGCGCCCGCCGCACATGATCTATGACCTGCCCGCAGGCGCACGGCGTCTGATGCAGGAGGCGGAGGGCTATGTCGCCACCATCGTCAGCGGCACGGTCGTCTATCGTGAGGGTCAGCCCACGGGCGCCCTACCCGGCAAGTTGGTGCGCGGAGCGCAAACCGCGCCCGCAGCCTGATCCCAACACCCATCGCGCCCGCAAAGGGCCTTTACGGCAGGAAACACCAGACCATGACCAAGGCCAACGGGCGCAAGTCCATCTTCATCACCGGCGCCGCCTCGGGCATGGGTCTCGAGACCGCCCGCCTGTTCCACGCCAAGGGCTGGTTCATTGGCGGCTGTGACGTCAATAGTGCGGGCCTCAAGGCGCTCGAGGCGGAACTGGGCGCCGAGAACTGCATCGTCCAGACGCTCGATGTCACCGACCGCTTGGCCTATCGCGCCGCCCTCGCCGCCTTTGCCGAGACGACCGATGGCAAGATGGACATCCTCTATAACAATGCCGGGATCGGCCGAGGTGGTCCCTTTGCGGACCAGACCTTCGAAGACATTATGGCCGTCGTGAACGTCAATTTTGTGGGCGTCCTGATCGGAATCCACGAGGCGATCCAATATTTGAAGGCCACGCCCGGCTCCCTGTGCTTCACAACTTCGTCATCTTCAGCAACCTTCGGCATGCCCGGCATCGCGGTCTATTCGGCGACCAAACATGCGGTAAAGGGCCTGACCGAGGCCCTGTCGGTCGAGTTCAAGGCCTTTGGCGTGCGGGTCGCGGACGTCCTGCCCGGCCTGATCGACACTCCCCTCTTGCCGCCCGGCGCCGTCGAAAATGCACCCAAAGACGGCATTTTCCGTGCCATTCCCCCTTCGGATGTGGCGCAAACCGTATGGCAAGCCTACGGATCTGACGTCCTTCACTGGTATGTCCCTCCCGAGCTGGTGGAGATGGATCGGGCAGGAACCATGGACCCAGAAGCCATGAGAGAGCAGCTTGCGGCCAATTCCCTGTTCGGCAAGGCCTCAGCAGATCAGAATTCATGATACCCATAAGTGTCGGAAAAAACGGAAAATATGGGTCGATTGCGCCACATTGACGCCCCATTGCTGTAACGGCTTGCAATTTTGATTTGGGAGTTGCTTTGCACAGTGATATTTTAAGGTGTGAAGTCGGTTATCGGGACTGGGCACCTTGGTGCAAAGGTCCGGGCGCTGGTTGTTGATGGCGATCCGAGGGCGGCCGAGCTGTGCGCAGCAGTCCGACTCGCAGGTGGAAGTGGTGAGGAAGGTCTATGCCGACAGGCACAGTTAAGTGGTTCAATTCGACCAAGGGCTTTGGGTTCATTGAACCAAGTGACGGCGGTCAGGACGTTTTCGTCCACATTTCAGCCCTCGAGCGGGCCGGTCTAAGCAGCCTCGATGAAGGCCAGTCTATCGCCTATGAGCTTGAGCAAGACCGCCGGTCAGGCAAGACCTCGGCCGGTGAGCTGCGCGTTCTGAGTGGCGGCACCGGTGGTGGCAGCTCGGACCGTGCGCCTGCACGTCCGCGTCCAGCCCCTTCGGCCCCGATGGGTGAAACCACAGGTTCGGGTACGGGCACGGTGAAGTGGTTCAACTCCACCAAAGGCTTTGGCTTTATTCAGCCAGACAATGGCGGCGGCGACATCTTCGTCCACATTTCAGCCGTTGAACGGGCTGGTCTTTCGGGTCTTCAGGACGGACAGCGTCTGTCCTACGACCTGCAAGCCGATCGCCGCACCGGCAAGGCTTCCGCCGACAACCTGCGTCTCGACTAAGAGACCTTCGGTGATCGACGACGAATTGGCCCCGCCTCCCTCCGGAGCGCGGGGTTTTCGCCGTTATAGATCAAAGGCCGTGAAGCGCGCGGCTAAAGCCCTCAGCGGCTGCCGCTGCAGCCTTGGCACCCAAGGCGGCCGTGGCCGTTATGCGCGGTTCTAGAAGGCTTGCCCCGAGGCGTTGCACGTCACTGGCCTCGACCTGATCGATGGAGGCCCCGATCTCTTTTGTGCTGAACAGCCGGTCGAACAAGAGGACCTGACCGGCCGCCTGCTCTGCGCGGGCAAGGGCGGACTCTCGCGCCATAAAGAGCGAGGATTTGAGCTGCGCCTTGGCTCTCGCCAGTTCGCCAGGTTCAGTCCGCTCAGCAAGGCCCATGATTTCACCGGCTGTGACCTTGGCCAGTTCCAGCCCGTCCTTAGCCGCGCATCCGGCATAGACGCCCAGCACTCCGGCATCGGCGTAGGTGTCGGCATAGGCATCAATAGCATAGGCCAGACCGCGCCGCTCACGGGCCTCTTGGAACAGACGAGAGGACATGCCGCCGCCTAAGATCTCCGAAAAGACCCGCAGGGCAAAATAGTCATCATCGCGAGCGCTGGGGGCCGGAAGCATC
>CANKPO010000128.1 GCA_947484535.1 Caulobacteraceae bacterium | reverse complement strand
TATGAGCGTGGCACCAATCGCGTCAGTTTCTCGCGACTGGTCGAAATCGCCCACACCCTGGGCTGCCGCGTCAGCGACCTGGTGGATGATCTGGACGAAGATAAGGGTCGCTCATCCGAGCGGATCGCCGATCTTTCCAAGCTGCGCCTGCCCGGTGCGGCGGAACTGCTGGACGCCTATTCGGCCATCTCCTCGACCCGCCTGCGCCGCTCAGTGCTGGAACTGGCTCAGTCGATGATGGCCAATGCTCCAGCCGCCATGCCGGAAGACTAAAGCCTACGGCTTGGTTCTATTGAACCAGGCTTAGGCGGGGCCTAGCCCAAATTCTTTTGAGATCTTCAACCACGGCGAGGGCCACGTCCTCGCCGTGTTGTCGTTCTATGGTCGCGATCTGACCAATCATTTTGACAACCATATCCACGCTCACCTCGTGAAAGCGCGGCGAAGCCGATAGCCCATGGCCCTTACCGGTCCAGCGGGCGGCAAGATGGGACTCAGCCTGCTCAGCAGAGGGGTCCTGAAGATAAACCACGGAGGAGGTTGCGAGCGGTGGCATGGTCGTCCTTTCAGAGTCTCGCCGAAGCGGTAAGATCGATCTGTTGGGGGGAGTAAATGCCGAGAAATGGGTAGTCGCAACTAAATTATCAATGAAAACAAAAAGTTAGCTATAGCTATGTTATTTTTACTCGGAAAAATAGTCAGTCAACCCCACGCCGTGCTTTGCGCCAACTCCGTTCCTCGGTAGTTTCTGCTCTACCCACCTAGGAGGCTTTGTGAACCCGATTTACGACCAGATGCCGACGACGATCTTCGAGGTCATGTCTGGCCTTGCGCGGCAAACCGGCGCGGTCAATCTGGGCCAAGGCTTTCCAGATGGCCCCGGACCGCTCGATATTCGCCAGGCCGCAGCCGACGCCGTGCTCAATGGCTATAATCAATATCCGCCCATGGCAGGCCTTCCCGAACTGCGGCTTGCGGTCGCCGACCACTATCGGCGCTTTCAGGGTCTTGATCTGGATGGCCTGAGCGAAGTGACCGTAACCTCGGGGGCCACCGAGGCCATTGCCGCGGCCATTTTGGCCCTGATTGTGCCGGGCGACGAGGTGGTGCTGATACAGCCCCTCTATGATGCCTATCTGCCGCTGGTTCTTCGCGCAGGCGGCGTGCCCCGTCTGGTCAGCTTGCAGCCTCCGCACTGGCATCTGACCGAAGAGATGCTCGAAGCGGCCATTACGCCGCGCACCCGGCTGGTACTGTTTAACAACCCGCTCAATCCCGCAGGCAAGGTCCACAGCCATGACGATCTCGCGGCGCTGGCGAAGGTCTGCGTCAAGCATGACCTGGTCGCCGTCAGTGATGAGGTCTGGGAACAGGTCACCTTTGACGGCCATATCCACACGCCCCTGATGGCCATGCCAGGGATGCGCGACCGGACGGTCAAGATCGGATCCGCCGGAAAGTTGTTTGCCCTGACCGGATGGAAGGTGGGCTTTGTCTGCGCCGCCCCGCGCCTCAATGCCATCGTCGCCAAGGCCCATCAGTTCCTCGCCTTCACCACGCCGCCAAACCTGCAAACCGCCGTCGCCTTTGGCCTGAGCAAAGACGCGGACTTCTTTGAAGCGCAGCGTCAGACCCTATCCCGCAGCCGAGACCGCTTGGTTCTGGGCCTAGAGCAAGAGGGCTATGTCACCCTACCCAGCGACGGGACCTATTTCGTCAATGTCGACCTGAGGGCTTCGGGCATCGCGGTGGATGACGAGACCTTCTGTCGCCGCGCTGTGCAGGAGGCGGGCGTCGCGACCATCCCGGTGTCGAGCTTCTATGCCGAGGACCCGGTACGCCATGTGGTGCGCCTGTGTTTTTCCAAGCAGGACGCCACGATCGATGCAGGGATTGCCGCGCTGGCCAAGGCCAAGCGGCTCTTCTGACCCCCTAGCGCTCGCAAGCCTTGACGCCCTATGGGCCTGCCCTGTCTAGTAAGGATCAGAACTGTTTAGAGCCCGCGCATAAGATGAGGGCCGATCCATGGGAGCGTTATCGATGAAGGCTGTTATCCGCCGCGGCACAAGCTTGATCTGTGATGAGGTCAGCGCCCCGATCCCCACCGCCGGTCAGACCCTGGTCAAGACCCTATGCTGCGGCATTTGTGGGTCAGACCTTCACGCCCTGCACTATCTGGACAATATGGTCGAGGCCGGTATCCGCTCGGGCGGCGAGAGCAGCCTCAATCCCAAGGCTGATGTGATCTTTGGCCACGAGTTCTGCGCCGAGGTGCTGGAACATGGTCCCGGAACGACCGGCGCCTTGAAGGCGGGGACGCGTGTTGTGTCCATGCCCGTCCTGATCACAGCCAGCGGCTTTAACGCGGTCGGCTATTCCAACACCACGCCCGGCGGCTTTGCTGAGCAGATGGTGCTGAACGAAAATATGCTGATCCCCGTGCCCAATGGCCTGTCCACCGACCATGCAGCCATGACCGAGCCCTTTGCGGTGGGTGCCCATGCGGCGGCGGCGGCGGCCCTAGAGCCAGGCTCTCCGTGTCTGGTCCTAGGCTGCGGACCCGTCGGCCTAGCTGTGATTGCGGCGCTCAAGTCCAGAGGCCATGGCCCCGTCATCGCCGCCGACTTCTCGCCCACGCGCCGCGCCACGGCTGAAAAGATGGGCGCGGATGTGATCATCGATCCGGCCAAGGAAAGCCCCTATGGCCGCTGGAGCGATCTGGGCGTGCCGGCCAATGGCAAGGAACAGTTCATGATGCAGATGATGGGCAAGACCTGGCCACGCCCGATCATCTTTGAATGTGTCGGCTCGCCCGGCGTGCTGCAAAAGGTCATGGAGGGCGCGCCGCCTCGGGCCCAGATCATTGTTGCGGGCGTCTGTATGCAGCCCGACACGATCGAGCCCTCCATCGCCATCAATAAGCATCTCGATCTGCGGTTCGTGCTCGGCTACACGCCCGAGGAATTTGCCGGAACGCTGCAAGACATTGCCGAGGGCCGGATTGACGTCTCGCCTATGATCACTGGCAAGGTCGGACTGTCCGAAGTGGCCGGGGCCTTCACCGCCCTAGCCAACCCCGACAACCACGTGAAGATCCTCGTCGATCCTCAGCGGGCCTAAGGGACGAGGGGATGATGGACGATGTCTGCCATCCCCTAAGACCCCCCTATTTCCGGGCCGCATAGATATCATCCAGCAGCGCCGGAGCCCCCGCGATCGGCTCAAGGCGCGGATAGCGCAGACCGCCCTGATAGGTCAGCTTGATGGTCCGATAGCGGTCGCCAGACTTGACCAACAGTTCAACCGGCTTGGCCGGGTCAGTTGCGGCTGTGATCGCGGCCTTCAACAGGTCCGCATCATAGGCCACACCACCGACCGCAATAATTTGGTTGCCTTGGATCAAACCGGCCTTAAAGGCGGGCCCATCCCACATCACATCCGTCATTGCGCCGTCCTTATCCAGAACCAGACCAATCGAATAGGTCAGGTCGACCGACCTGCGCCGCGCCTCACTGGCCTTAAAGAAATCGGTGGGTTTTGGGGTATAGACCAGCCTGTAGCCGCCGCGCTTGAGACCATCGAGTGGCGCGCCGGGGCCATTGCCATCCAGCCGCGTCTTCAGGAAACTGGCCCAGTCATAGGGCTGAACCCCATTGAGCGTGGCAACCACATCCTCAAACCGATAGGTCTTGGGCACATAGCTGCCATTGTCGACGCCGAAAAAGGCCTTGGCAAAATCATCCAGCGAGCGCTTTCCACCGCTAAGTTCGCGGATCAAGGTGTCGGCATCAAGCCAGATCAACTGACCCTCTGAATAGTAGTCCTCCGACCGCTGCCAGCTGCGCCACGCGATCGGGCGGCGGGCGGTCATGATCGGATCGTTGGTCGTGTCACTCATGGCCCGCCATGCGCGGCCGACGCGATTGTCAAAGGTCGCAGCGGTCATGGCCAAGGCTTCCAAGCCCTGCTGCTTGGTTTTAAAGCCAGAGCGCGTGGCCAGCACATTGCCCCAATATTGGGTCTGACCCTCATAGACCCATAGGAGACTATTGCGCATTGGGGTGTTGAAGCTCTCAGTCCAGAGGTCCTCACCACGCCGGAACTTGCCGTTCCAAGAATGGGTAAATTCGTGGGGCAGAAGGTCCCGGCCTACGGCGCTCTTGTCCCATTCGGTGAAATAGGTCGGCGCGACCCCGTTCTCACTTGAGCGATGATGCTCCAGTCCGATCCCGCTCATCTTGTCACTAAGGGCGAGCAGGAAATCATAGTGATCAAAGTGGTAGGAGCCGAAAAGCCGGTAGGCCTGCTTAACGAGGGTGCGATGGACCGCAATCTGCTCAGGCGTGGCCTCCAACTGGCCGGGACGGTCAGCAACGATATTGAGACGCACGGGCACGGCTGCGCCAGGATCAAGATCAATCTGACGGAAATAGCGTCCGGCAAAGATCGGTGAATCGACCAGCGTGTCTAAACTCACCGGCTTGAAGCGAACCAGATCACCCTCTCGGCTGGCCGTTTCTAAGGCTGTACCGAGCTGCCAGCCTTCGGGTAGGCGCAAGGTCGGCTCAACCATGATCTGACGGGCATAGTAGCCGGCGGGATAGAGGGTGACCGCGTTCCATTGCAGGTTCAGCATTTCGGGCGTCACCACCACCCGGCCCATCGACCTGTCGGTGGGCGACAGGAACTGGAAGCGGATATCGAGCGCCTTAGCCCCTGCAGGCACTGTGACATGGAAGGCATAGACATTGGCCGGATCACGGGTCCAAGCGACAGGCTGGCCGTCTGCAGTGATCATCAATCCAGCCAATTGCTCAATCGGACCGCGCGGGGCGTGGTTGCCGGGTAGCCAAGCAGGATAGAACAGGGTCAGGGGTCCCGCCGCATTAACCGGCAAGATCTGATGAACCGAAAAGATCCGCCGGTCATTATCTGTGGCATCGACCGCCAGCTTGATCGGCCCCGCCTCATAGGGCACATCGCGTGCCGCCGCGATCTGAGGCGCAGCAGGCCCCGGCATAGGTTGCGCGAGGGCGGGTCCAGACAGGCTCAACAGGGGGGCCAGAGCAACGGCGACGAATAATGACTTCACAGGGCGCATCCTCAACAAACAGAACATGACCCTAGGCAAGCTTTGCGCCTGATCCCAGTCGAAATTTCGCTATCCTTTACGGAAAAGTTCTTCGAACACGGGAT
>CANKPO010000127.1 GCA_947484535.1 Caulobacteraceae bacterium | reverse complement strand
TGACTCAAGACATTGCCATCCGCGCCAAGCGCAAGCTAACCAATCGCCTGATTGCAGCCCATGATGCCGCGCGCCTTCGCCCGCACCTGACAGACGACATGATGCTGATCGCGGGCAATGGCGATCTGATCGACGGGGCCGACGCGGTGGTTGCCGCCTTTGCCAGCCAGTTTGCGGCCTCAGGCTTCATCACCTATGTGCGAACGACAACCTCCATCGAGATCACCGACGACGGCCAACGCGCCGCTGAAATGGGCCGCTGGACCGGAAACTGGCAAGATGGCAGCGAGATGAGCGGCATCTATATGGCCACCTGGCGCAACAATCGTGGCCAATGGCTGATCGAACGCGAACTCTACATCACGCTGCAGGGATAAGGGCCAATGGCCTTTGCAGACCGGTTACCGAAACCGGCATCACTGAAATAGGCCTAGGCCGTCAACCACCAGCTTCAGCCCAATGGCGATCATCGACAGATAGATCAGGCTATAGAAGCGCTCAGCATCGATCTTACGCACCAGATAAACGCCAAGGGCCGTAGACACCAAGGCCACTGGCACGAGCTGTGCCGAAGAGATGAGGTTGGTGGGCGTGAGCTGACCGAGAGCGATATAGGCTGGCACCTTGATCAGGTTCATATAGGCAAAGGACAGGGCGTTTGAGCCAACCAACTCATCGCGTGGCAATTTACGCGGCAAGACCCACATCTGAAACGGCGGCGCACCGGCATGGGCGATCTGGCTGCCGAACCCCGAAGCGACACCGAACAGAACACCGAGCCAGCGCGGCGAATTGCTGGGCAGCACCACCGCCGAACCGCGATCCTGCCACAGACGGTGCACGCCAAAGACGAAGGACAGGCCACCGACGGTGGTCAAGATGGCGGTCTCAGAGACCCGCGACGCGAACAGATAGCCCAAGATGACTCCGATCGTCATTCCGGGGATCATCACCGCCAAAACCACCCTGTCGAAGGTCTTACGGAAGGACCAAACCCCGACCATGTCCTGCACGATCAAGATGGGCAAAAGCACCGCCGCGCTCTCCAAAGGCGGGTTGGCGATGACCATCAAGGGCATGGCCAGCGCGCCCAGTCCGGAAAAGCCGCCCTTGCCAATCCCCGAAAGGATCACCGCAAGCACTGCCCACCCTATCGCCCAACCATCATGAAACATCAGATCTATCACTCATCCGTGCAACCGCCTTACGGTCAGTGCCATCCATAGGACCGGCAAACCCAGATGCAATGACTATTCGCCCTTCTGGGTCTGGTGAGAGCACCCACCAGTCACGCGGACAGCTCAGTGCCGCCGAACGGTGTCGTGGATCTGGGCGCTTGACCGCGAACTCCGCGTCATGCTGCAGGGATTGGGACGGCGAGGGGTTGACGCCATAGCCGTCTAGATTTGAGGTCTGTTATCCTGCACAATTCGGTTTTATGATCGTCTGATCTTGGTTGGGCAGGTTACGCTTTGTGGAGGCGATCATGTCATTGAGGATGCCGCAGAACTTCTCGTCTTCGCCCCGGTTTGAGACGGGGTTGAACGTTCTGGAAACCCAAATGATGGCCGAACAGGCGTCCAGCCTCGGGAGGCTTGGCAGTGACGCTGAAAAGGCGCTTGCCGCGCTGAACGCAACCTCGGCCGCGCCGGGAAGCGACGAACATGAGGCCCTCACCAATGCTGCGGCGAAGGCCGTCTGGTATTTTTTCATCCAGCGGGATGCTTGCGGCATCCGGGATCACGATACCTTTATCCAACATTACAAGGTACCAAGAGCCGTGCTGGCTCGGCTTGGCACAAAGGTCTGAGCGAATCTAATCGCCAGCCATGCGGTAGATCTCATCGATCAAGCCCATATGGGCCAAGGAATCTGCGCCGCCAACAATGGGCTGACACTGCCCCTTCATGACCTGAACCACATGCTCCAACTGCGCCTCAAAGGTGGCGACAGGATCAATCGGCAGCTCCTCGACATTGTTGCCAAGGGTCAGGGCTGAGCGGCATCCCATCTGCGGTGCAATGAAGTTGGTGATGTCCAAGCGCCCAAGGCTGCCGATAGCGGTCAGTTGCGACATCACGCGGTCAGGGACCATCGAGCTGGAAATCTTGGCCGTCACGCCACCATCAAAGGCCAAGGTCGCTTCGAGCGCGGCATCGACGCCATGCTGCATCTGAGCGCTGGCCGACAGGACCGTGGGTTCGGATTGGGCCAGCATCCGAACAGCATGAAGACAGTAGGTGCCCAGATCCATCAGCGACCCGCCGCCCAAGGCCTTTTGCCAGCGCAGCTCGGTCTCACTATAGGCAATCGGCACATCAAACACCGCTTCGAGCGATTGAAGCTCACCCAGCACACCGCTCTGAACGAGCGCGATGGCGTTTAACATCACCGGATGGTGGCGATAGTGCAGCGCTTCAAACAGAGGCCGACCATTGCGCACTGAGGCATCGACCATGGCCTGAGCCTCGCCCAAATTTATGGCAAAGGGCTTCTCACAAAGGACCGCCTTGCCAGCGTCCAAGGCCTTGATCGTCCATTCGGCATGAGACCCCGCGGGCAAGGCAACATAGACCAGATCAACATCATCGCGCTGGATCAGAGCCTGATAGCTGTCGGCCACATTTGCGATCCCATGCTCGGCAGCAAAGGCCCTCGCGCGGTCAGGATCGCGCGCGGCAACGGCAGTGACCGTCACATCGGAGCGGGCTTGAGCAGGCTTAACCAAAGCCCATGGCGCGATCTTGGCCGCGCCCAATATGCCGATATGCAAGGGGTGGGATGCCATGAGGCCTCGATCTCTATCCGAACGGGTCCAGCGACCTTGGCCCAGATCAAAACTCGTTGACGGGGTAAGTCAATCTCATGCCCGGATAAAAACGGTCCTACCCTCGACAGACATCTCAATAGGATTTTGCGGGAAATAATTGGCGCGCCCGGAACGATTCGAACGTCCGACCCTCAGATTCGTAGTCTGATGCTCTATCCAGCTGAGCTACGGGCGCGCTGTTGCCCTAGGGCAAGGTGGCGGAAACTAGTCGGTGGGCCGTCTTTAGGCAAGCGTTAGTTCTCGCTTTTTTCTTTGGGGTTTTGGCTGGCGCCAAATGGGTCGGGCGGTATGGTGAAATCTGTTGGTGTGGTTGAGACATTGGGGATTGAGATGCGAAAGTTAGTGGGCGGTCTGGGCCTTGTGGTTTTGGCCCTTGCCGGGGCGATGGCGCCCTCCTCTTCGGTGTTCGCAGATCCCGTGGCCAAGGCGGTCGCGCCAAAGGCCCCCGCTCCCGCCCCCGCCCTCGCCCCCCATGCGATGGTTGCGGCAGCCAATCCCTTGGCGGTCGAGGCCGGTCTTGCGGTTCTCAAACGCGGCGGCTCGGCGGTGGATGCCGCCGTTGCCGTTCAGGCCACCCTGGGACTGGTCGAGCCGCAAAGCTCTGGCCTCGGCGGCGGGGCCTTTCTGGTCTTTTATGACGCCAAGACCCGCGCTGTGACCGCCTATAATGGCCGAGAGACCGCGCCTGCTCGTGCCAGCCCTGACATGTTCATGCGCACCGATGCCAACGGCGTAGCCAAGCCGATAGGCTTTTTCGAGGCGGTTCTGAGTGGCCGCGCGACCGGCGTTCCCGGCGCGGTGGCGATGCTGTCGCTTGCCCAATCGCACCATGGCAAGCTGGCTTGGAAGGACCTGTTTGGCGATGCGGAGCGCCTGGCTTCGGATGGCTTCATCGTCAGTCCGCGTCTGGCCGGCATGATCAATAGCGCCTCGCCTCAGGCCAAGTCCCCCGATGCCACCGCCTATTTCACCAAGGCCGATGGCACCCGCTATAGGGCGGGCGACCTGCTCAAGAACCCCGCCTATGCCGCGACGGTCCGGCGGATCGCCACAGAAGGGGCCAGCGCCCTCTATCAAGGCCCCTTGGCCGAGGCCATCGTCGCGCGGGTCCAGCAGGGCGATCTGCCCGGTACGCTGACCATGGCGGACCTTAAGGCCTATCAGCCCAAGGTGATGGCGGCCCTTTGCCGACCTTACCGGGTTTACCGGGTCTGTGTGCCGCCCGTGCCGTCTGGTGGCACCGCCGTCTTGCAAGGTCTTGGCATCCTCGAGGGGACCGACATCGGAGCCCATGCCAACGATGCCCAGGGCTGGTACCTGTTCACCCAAGCCAGCCGCCTGATCTATGCCGACCGGGACCGCTATCTGGCTGACCCCGACTTTGTCAGCGTGCCGGTTGAGGGCCTGCTCGATCGTGATTATGTCGCTCAGAGGCGCGCCCTGATCGGTGAGACGGCAGGGCCGGCGCCGCAGTTTGGTCAGCCTAAGGGCGCACCATCGCTTGGCCCTGATGCGACCCAAGAGCCGAACGGTACGACCCATTTCGTGATCGTCGATGCCCGGGGCAATGTGGTGTCGATGACCACGACCGTCGAGAGCATCTTTGGCTCGGGCCGCATGGTCGGCGGCTTTTTCCTCAACAATCAATTGACGGACTTCAGCTTCGCGCCAACCAACAAAGACGCAACCGCAGCCGCCAATGCGGTAGGCCCCGGCAAGCGGCCACGCTCGTCCATGTCGCCGACCATTGTTCTGGACCAAAAGGGGCAGTTCTATGCCGCCGTCGGATCGCCCGGTGGATCGTCCATCTTAGCCTATAATCTCAAGGCGCTGGTTGGGGTCTTGGATTGGAAGATGCCGATGCAGAAGGCGGTGGCCCTGCCCAATCTGGTATCGCGCGGTGAGGTCTATTCAGCAGAGACCCAGTTCATGGCGCCCGAACTGATTTCGGATCTGGCCAAAAAGGGCGTGGTGCTCAGGGCTGCGGGCCTTGGCGAGGCGTCGGGCCTGCATGGGATTGTTAAGCGCAAGGGCGGCTATGAGGGCGGGGCCGATCCGCGCCGCGAAGGGGTTGCGAGGGGGTACTAAGAGCCCCCTACCCCGGCTTCGCCGGTACTTCCCCCAGAGGGGGAAGATCTTGGATCGCTAAATCTTCCCCCTCCGGGGGAAGTGGCCCGAAGGGACGAAGGGGGCCTTCATCCACCGACATCCCGCGTTCCCCGCGCAGGAGTAAGCGGGCCTTGTTTTCGACCATGAACGCCCCACCATCACGATAGTCGCTTTCAGACTACGGCTTTCGTTGACAGGCCAGAACCGGAAGCTAAAAGTCCGAACAAGTTTTTGAAACACTGGGAATCTGAACCAATGAGCCAAGGCAAAC
>CANKPO010000126.1 GCA_947484535.1 Caulobacteraceae bacterium | reverse complement strand
TTCGGACCTCGATCTGCTGTTCCTGCGGCCCTACAAACAGACCGCCTATGCTGAGAGCGTCATCGAATTTATGCTCTATGCCCTGTGGGATCTGGGCTTCAAGGTGGGTCATGCCTCGCGCACCATCGATGAATGTATCAAGCTGTCGCGCGAAGACTTCACCATCCGCACCTCGCTCTTGGAGGGCCGCCGCCTGACCGGTGACGAGCGGCTGGTCGAAGAGCTTCGTAGCCGGTTTCGCAATGAGGTGGTCAAGGGCACGGGCTCAGAATTCGTTGCCGCTAAGCTCAAGGAGCGCGATGACCGCCATATTCGTGCCGGGGCATCACGCTATCTGGTCGAGCCCAATGTCAAGGAAGGCAAGGGCGCGCTGCGCGACCTCCATACCCTCTTTTGGATCGCGCAATATCTACATCCCGCCGAGAATGTCGACGGGGTGGTTCAGCTCGATTTCTTTGAAAAGCGTGAGGTGCGGGCCTTCATCCGCGCCTTCGACTTCCTCTGGGCCGTGCGCGCCCATCTGCATTTCGCCACGGGCCGGGCCGAAGAGCGCCTGACCTTCGACCTGCAGCCCGAGATCGCGCGGCGGATGGGCTATGGCGACCGAGGCGATGCGCCGGCCGTCGAGCGGTTCATGCGCCGCTATTTCCTGATCGCCAAAGAGGTTGGGGCCCTGACCCGCACCTTCTGCGCCCAGCTTGAGGCCGAAGAGGCCAAGCGCCGTCCGCAGGGCCTGTCGCGGTTCTTAGGCGCGCCGAAAAAATCAACCCGCAAGGCCCTGGAGGTCGAGGGCTTCCTTGAAGATGGCGGGCGGCTCAGTGTCGATGGGATTTCCACATTTGAACGCGATCCGAACAATCTTTTGCGCCTGTTCGAGCTGGCCGATCAGCGCAATCTCGATCTGCACCCTGACGCCTTTACGGCGGTGACCCGCGCCCTGCACCTGATCACCTCCAAGGTTCGGCGCGACCCCTTGGCGGCCAAGGTCTTTCTCAATATTCTGGCCCGCAGCACGCGGACCTATCGCACCTTGACCTTGATGAATGAGGCCGGGGTCTTGGGGCGCTATCTTCCTGAATTTGGCCGCGTCGTCGCCCAGATGCAGTTTAATATGTACCATTCCTATACGGTTGATGAGCACACCCTGCGGGCCGTGGGTGTGATCGCCGACATTGCCACGGGCAAGATGGGCGAGGACCATCCTCTGGCCACCAGTATCTGGCCCCTGATCGAAGACCGCGAGGTCCTGTTCCTCGCCATGCTGCTGCACGATACGGGCAAGGGCGGCGAAGGCGGGCAGGAAAAGGCCGGGGCAAGGGCGGCGCGTTCGGCGTGCGAACGGCTGGGACTGGAACGCGACCGGATCGAGCTAATCGCGTGGCTGGTCGAGCACCATCTGGTCATGAGCGACTATGCCCAAAAGCGCGATGTCGCCGATCCTCGCACCGTGACGGCCTTTGCGCGGATCATGGAAAATCCTGAACGGATGCGGCTGTTGCTGGTCCTGACCGTGGCCGATATCCGCGCCGTGGGACCGGGGGTCTGGAACGGCTGGAAGGGCCAGCTGATGCGCGAGCTCTTTACCGCCACCGAGGCCGTGTTCCGAGGCGGGCGCGGCTCCGACCCCACTGCATCGGTCCTGCGTCAACAGCAGGCCGCGGCAGGTGCAATCCGCGAACAGTTGATCGAGATCAATCCCGCCATTGCCCCGTGGGTATCGATGATGGAGGACGCCTATTTCATGGGCTTCTCGCTCGACGAACATGCCAGCCATGCAAGGCTTGGCCTCAGGGCCGCTGAAATGGGCGGTGCCGCCGCCAGTGCGCGGATCGCCCTGGATCGCAACGCATCAGAGATCACCATCGCGGCGAGTGACCGGCGGGGCCTGTTTGCTGATCTGGCCCAGGTCATGTCGGCCATGGGGGCCAATGTCGTTGGCGCGCGGGTCTATACGTCGCGGGCAGGTCAGGCCTTGGACGTGTTCTTTGTGCAGGATGTCAGCGGTGCCCCCTTTGGCGGGGACAATCCAAGGGCTCTGGACCGGATGATTGCGGCGCTGGAATCGGCGGCGCGCGGCGAGCCCATTACGCTTGAAGGCCGCGCACCCATCGAACTGGGCCGCGCCGCCGCCTTCTCGATCTCGCCGTCTGTGGTGATGGACAACGACACCTCCGAAGAGTCCACCGTGATTGAGGTCTCGGGCCGAGACCGTCCGGGTCTTCTGGCGGACCTGGCGCGCACCCTGTCGGACAGCGGGCTGTCGATCCAGTCGGCCCATATTGATGCCTATGGCGAGCGGGCCGTCGATGCCTTCTATGTTCACGACAGTGACGGGCAGGGCCTGACCGATCCTCGGCGGATCGGCACCGTCAAGACCCAGCTCCTCAAGGTGCTCGACGAGGAAGAGGCCGCGCCTCAAGGCAAGCCCAAGCCGCGCCTTCAACGCGCGCGCGCCAGCGTTGGCCGCTAGCCATGACCGGTCAATTCCAGCCCGTAGACTTGACCCCGCAGGTCTCGCGGCGTAGGGCCGCGCAGTGACCGAACCCTTGCCAGATCAGACCCCGGCGCAATCGCCCAAGACGCCCGCCCCCAAGCCCGGGGCGAGCCTGATGCGCTCGTCCTTGATCTATTCAAGCCTGACCCTGGTCAGCCGGTTCATGGGTCTAGCGCGCGATCTGGTCGTCACGGCCCGCATTGGCGCCAGCGCCACCATCGCCGGGGATGCCTATGCCACGGCGCTGGCCTTCCCCAATCTCTTTCGCCGGATCTTTGCGGAGGGGGCCTTTGCGGCCGCCTTTGTGCCAGCCTATTCCAAATCCCTGACCGAAGACGGCGAAGAGATTGCTGACAAGCTTGCGGCGGATGCCATGGCCACCTTGGCGGCGGCGACCATCATCCTGACCATTGCCGCCCAGTTGGCCATGCCATGGCTGATGATCATCATGAATCCCGGCTATGTCTCTGATCCGGAAAAGTTCAAGCTTTCCGTGATCTTGACCCAGCTGGCCATGCCCTATCTGCCCTGCATGGCCATTACCGCGCACCTGTCGGGCGTCTTGAATGCGAGGGGCCGGTTTGGCCTTTCAGCGGTGGCACCGACCCTGCTGAACCTGATGATGCTGATCTTTGTCCTGCCCCAGCATGAGGCCCACGCCGCCGCGCGCTGGGCCATCTATGGCGTGGTTGTGTCGGGCGTGGCTCAGGCCATGCTGCTGACCTGGGGCGTCACCAAGTCAGGGGCCAAGGTCCATTGGCGCCTGCCGCGCCTGACGCCGGAGATCAAGAAGCTGCTGGCCTTGGCCGTCCCCGGTGCCATCGCCGCCAGCGCCACCCAGATCAATATCTTCATCTCTGGAAATCTGGTTTCCAGCGTCAATGGTGCACGCAACTGGCTCAATGTCGCAGACCGTCTCTATCAACTGCCCCTCGGACTTGTCGGCGTCGCCATCGGGGTAGCCCTTTTGCCGCGCCTGTCGCGGGCCGTCCATTCGGGCGATAGCAAGGACGCGCAAGGGGCGATGGATGAGGCCGTAGCCTTGGCGCTGGCCTTCTGTTTGCCCGCCGCCGCAGCCCTGATCGCCATGCCCTATTTCTTGATTGATGGGCTGTTCACCCGAGGTCTCTTTTCGACCTATGACTCTGTCGAAACCGCCAAGGCACTGTTGCAATATGGTTGGGGTGTACCGGCCTTTGTCTTGACCCGCATCCTGTCACCCGCCTTCTTTGCGCGGCAGGATACCAAGGGTCCGATGATCTTTGCGCTGGCCTCCGTGACCGTCAATGTGGTGCTCGGCATTGCCCTGTTCCGCCTTGTCGGGGTGCAAGGTATTGCGGCGGCGACCAGCGCGGCGGCGTGGCTGAATGTTGCCCTGATGATGGGCGCACTGGCGCGGCGCGGTACCTATCAGCCCAGCGCTGCGGCCTGGAGTCGGATCGTCCGCATCGGTTTGGCCAGTCTGGCCATTGGTCTTGTCATGGCCGCGGCTACCCATTGGCGCCCCCTTGTCGAGGCCCCGTTCGAATTCATCCAACTCACAGTCGGTGGGACCAAGGCGCTTGGAGCCAAAGAGATCGCGGTCTTGGCTGTGGTGGCCGTGGCCGGACTGCTCTATCCGCTGTTTTTGTTTGCCTTTGGCGGTTTGACCTTGGCTGAGGTAAAAGCCGCCTTGCGCCGTCCTGCTAAGGCGGAGCAAGACCCTTCGGCCACGACCGTCCCGCCCCTTGATCTTGGTTAGAACCTGCTCGTCATGACTGAAACGCCCGCCCCCGCCACTGCCCCCGCCGTCTATAGCGGCCCTGACCGCGTCCTGTCGGGCGTCCAGCCCTCTGGCGCGCTGCATCTGGGCAACTATCTGGGGGCCCTGACCAAGTTCGTGCGCCTGCAGGACGAGGTCGAGTGCTTCTTCTGCGTGGTTGATCTACACGCCATCACGGTCTGGCAGGACCCGGCCCTTCTGACTGCCCAGACCCGCGAGATCGCGGCGGCCTATCTGGCGGCGGGTGTTGATCCCAAAAAGGCGGCGATCTTTCCCCAGTCTGCGGTGCGGGCCCATGCCGAATTGGCGTGGATCTTCAACTGCGTGGCGCGGCTCGGCTGGCTGGACCGGATGACCCAGTTCAAGGAAAAGTCGGGCAAGAACAAGGAACGCTCCAGCGTCGGGCTCTATACCTATCCCGTGCTGCAGGCCGCCGATATTCTGGTCTATAAAGCCACCCGCGTGCCGGTTGGCGAGGACCAGAAACAGCATCTTGAGCTGACCCGCGACATTGCCGCCAAGTTTAACAACGACTTTGCCGCACCCGGCTTCTTCCCCCTGACCGAGCCCCTGATTGATGGGCCGGGCGCGCGCGTCATGAGCCTGCGCGACGGTTCGGCCAAGATGAGCAAGTCCGATCCCTCGGACAATAGCCGTATCAATCTGATGGATGATGCCGACACCATTGCTCAAAAGATCCGCAAGGCCCGAACTGATCCTGAGCCCTTGCCCGAAGATCTTGAGACCCTCAAGGGCCGAGCCGAAGCCGACAATCTGGTCGGGATCTATGCCGCTCTGGCCGGGATCACCAAGGCGGAGGTCTTGGCGCAATATGGCGGCCAAGGCTTTGGCAGTTTCAAACCAGCCCTAGCCGATTTGGCCGTCGCCGTGATGGGTCCGATTGGTGAGCGTATGCGCCGCCTGATGGATGATCCGGCTGAGATTGATCGCATCTTGGCCGACGG
>CANKPO010000125.1 GCA_947484535.1 Caulobacteraceae bacterium | reverse complement strand
TGTCCCATGCAGCGGTCATGTCGGGGTCTCTCGTGCCTGTAGGCTTTCGTAACCCGTCCGACGCTGAAACCCAACTTAAGATCAAGAATGGGGATGCAGCCCCCTCACCCAACCCTCTCCCCCAAGGGGGCGAGGGTTGGGTGAGGGCCTTACTTGTTATTCTCGCGTCATTGCGAGCGCAGCGAAGCAACCCAGGGGACTGACACGAACCTGAGATGATGTTCCCCTGGGTTGCTTCGGCGCGATGCGCCTCGCAATGACGCGGGGAGAGGTATGGGGATAGAACCCCCTACCCCGGCTTCGCCGGTACTTCCCCCAGAGGGGGAAGATCTAAGAATAGAAATTCTTCCCCCTCTGGGGGAAGTGGCGCGAAGCGACGAAGGGGGCCTTGTTTTCTAACCCTATGGCTTCGCCGCCGCCTCTAGGGCCTCAATCACGGCCCCTTCGGTGAGGAGTTGCGGCAAGATCACTGGTGCGCGGCCACCGACGCCATAGACCAGATAGAGCGGCACGCCTGCGCGGCCCTGTTCGGCAAGGGCCTTGGCGATGACGCCGTCGCGATTGGTCCAGTCGCCGACCATATAGACCGCGTTGGTGGACTTAATCAGGTCCGCCACAGCCGGTCGCGACAGGGCGGCGCGGTCATTGACCTGACAGGTGATGCACCAGGCGGCTGTGAAATTGATCAGCACAGGCCGACCCTCGGCCCGCAAGGCCGCCAAACGGTCGGGCGAAAAGGGCTCCGACGGCAGTTCAGATGCCTCTTCAGCCACCGGTGCCGCCGTTGGGCTGGGCAGTTTGGCCGCCGCATAGATCAAGGCACCGGCTGCCGCGACCGAGATCAGGGCCAGCACCAGCGACAGACGCGGTTTGCCACCCGCAAGGCTTGCGCGCTGCGCCAAGCCATAGAGCCAACCGGCGAAGGCGACCGCAACGGCTGAGGCAAAGAGGAAGGCCAAAGCATTGGTGCCCGCCTGAAGGGCAAAGACCCAGGCCAGCCAAGCCGCTGTGCCATAGAGCGGGAAGGCCAGAGCCTGTTTCAAGCGCTCCATCCATGGTCCTGGACGCGGCAGGCGCCGGGTCAGGCTGGGCGAGAAAGCTAGGGCCGTGAAGGGGGCAGCAAGGCCCAGCCCCAAGAACAGGAAGATCAAGAGAGCCGCAGCCGTGCCTTGGGTCAGGGCAAAGCCGATGGCTCCGGCCATGAAGGGCGCGGTGCAGGGGGCGGCAACGATCACGGCCAGAACGCCGGTAAAGAAGGCCCCGGCTAGGCCCGAGCGGGCGGCCAGCGAAGACGAGCCTGCAGCCCCCTGCAGGCTGGCCCCGACCTCGAACAGGCCTGAAAGATTGAGCGCGGTCAGCAGCATGACCAGACAGAGCGCGGCCACGACCGGCGGCGACTGAAGCTGAAAGCCCCAACCCACCGCTGCGCCCGCCGCCTTGGCCGCAATCAAGGCCCCGGCCAGCGCTAGGAAGGTCGTGACCACACCGGCCAAGAAGGCCAGCCCTTGGCCCCTCGAATCGGAATGCTCGCCGCCGTGGGAGGTCAGGGCTGCCGCCTTCATCGATAGGATCGGGAAGACGCAAGGCATCAGGTTGAGGATGAGACCGCCAAGAAAGGCGAACAGGACCGCGAGCGGCAGGCTCATAGCCGCCGGCGCCTTGTCGGTCGCCGTCGGAGCGCCCAAACCCGCCGCGCCAGCCAAGGGCTCACCGGCCTTGGCCTCGATCTCATAGGCCGCGCTGCCCAGATCAATGACACCGGCTAAGACCGCTGGCGCTGGTCCCGTCTTGAAACCATAGCCCGCCGGGAGGGTCAGGGTCAGGCCGTCAGGCCCGCGCTCGATCGTCTGGGGCCGAGCATGGTCGAGCAGCGTGCTGTTAAAGGCAAAGAAATAGGCGTCGGGGAAATTGCCGCCCGCCAGAGGCGTCCCCGTGACTGAGAGCTTCACCACGCCCTGATCCCGCGTCATCACGGCCTTGAGGCCCGACAGTTTGGGGGCGGCGGTCAGGGTGTCAGAGATAGCCTTTGCGGCCTTGGCATCGATCTTGGGCGCACCGGCAGCGACCACGACCTCGGCTGTCAGGCTGGCCTGTTCGGGGATGCAGATATCCTTACAGACCAGAAAACCGGCCTCAGCCTTCAGGCTGAGACGTTGGCCCGGCTTGGCATCGGCGGGCACTGTGATCGATACCGGCAACAGGGCCTCGCCCTCATAGCCATAGTTCATCAAGGTGCCGAGCGGCAGGCGCTTTGGGGTCGGCCAGATGATCTGACCGGCCTGCCATCCGGCGGGCAAGCGCCAGTCCAGCGTCGTCGCTTGGCCAGCATCACCGGGATTGCGCCAATAGGTGTGCCAGTCCTTCGCGATGGTCTGGCGCAAGGCCACCAAGACCTCACCGCCGGGAACCGCTTCGCCGCTGACGATCAGCTCCGCCTTGACGTGCCCCGTATCCACCACTGCGGCCATGGCAGGGGTCGGCAGGCCCGCCAAGCCGGACAGGGCCAAGCTAAAGACAGCGGCTTTGAGGGCTGTGAACAGAGGCTTCAACCGTAAAATCCTTCAGGTCCGGCACACCGGGGTCATCGCCGGCTAGAGCTAAGGCCAGATTGTCTTGGTGCCAAGCCCTGTTCAGCGTTCAAGGCCTCTCGACATTGACGACAACCACGCCATGATCCCCTCCAAACATAGGGTTCTTGAGGAAAAAAACAGCATGACCACCAACTGGCCGACCAATAAACAATGGATTTTGCGCAAGCGACCCGAGGGCGACATCAGCGCCGATGATCTGGCCTTCATTGACGCGCCCGTGCGCGACCTTGAGGACGGCGAGATACTGGTGCGCAACATCTATCTGTCGCTCGACCCGACCAACCGTATCTGGATGAGTGATCAGGACCAGTATATGCCGCCGGTCGCGCTGGGCGAGGTCATGCGCGGCGGGACCATTGGTGTGGTCGAGGCCTCGCGCTCGAGCCGCTTTCAACCCGGCGATCTGGTCAATCCCGGCCTTGGCGGCTGGCAGGCCTATACAATCGGGCACGAAGACGCCGTCAATCCGGTACCAAACCTTCCCGGCATTCCCCTGACCGCGTTCATGAGCGTATTGGGGGCCACGGGCCTGACCGCCTATTTCGGCCTGATGGATATTGGCAAGCCACAGCCCGGCGAGACCGTCGTGGTCTCTGCGGCTGCGGGCGCGGTGGGTTCTATCGTCGGCCAGATTGCCAAGCTCAAGGGCTGCCGGGTCATCGGCATTGCCGGAGGTCCCGACAAGTGCCGCTGGCTGGTCGAGGAACTCGGCTTTGACGGGGCCATTGACTATAAGAGCGAAGATGTCGGCGCGGCCCTTGACCGGCTTTGCCCCAATGGCATTGACGTCAATTTCGAGAATGTTGGCGGCAAGATCATGGACGCGGTCTTTACCCGTATGAACCTCAATGGCCGCATGGCGCTCTGCGGCATGATCTCGACCTACAATAAGGACGGCCTTGTTGCCGGACCGGCGGACTTTGCCCACACCCTGATGAAGCGCATCCTGATCAAGGGCTTCATCATCACGGACTATCTTCCGCGTGCGGGTGAAGCCTTCGCCGAACTGGCCCCTTGGGTCATGGAAGGCAAGATCAAGTGGAAGGCCTTTGCGGTCGATGGGCTGGAGAATGCCGCCGAAACGGTCAAGCGCCTCTTTACCGGCGATCATGATGGTAAGTTGCTGATCCGCATCTCGCCTGAGCCTTAAGAGGTCCCCGTGCCCGCCTATTTTGAACAGATCGAGATCGGACAGGTCGTGTCGTTGGGGGCGGTGGCCGTGGATGAGCAGGCGCTGAACGCCTTCATCACCACCTTCGCCCCCGGATGGCACAGCGATGAGGGCGCACCTGATGCGATGGTCTATGCCCTCTGGGCAAGGCTGGATGGTCAGGCCAGCCGCGATTGGCCCCAGACCAAGCGTCTGGCGGTCGATGCCCTGCGCTGGGCCCGCAATCCGCCGCACGGGGAACTGCTCCGAGGCCGGATGACCATCTTGGGCAAGGACCCGGTCGGCGACGCCAAGGGCATTGTTATTGCCCAGCATGATCTGTTGGATGAGGGCGGGCGGCTGGTGTTCTCGTGCCTGACCCGCAGCCTGTTCGCCTGCCAACCAGACTGAACGAAAAAGGGGGATGGCGCGAAACCATCCCCCTCAATCTTTAGGCCGCTTCAGTCCTGAGACTTAAGCTTGGGCCTGCTCGGCAGCATTACGCACCAGAACCTTGGTGATCAGCTTGTCCCAGCCGAGCAAAGACACCAGGTGCGCATAGATTTGCGACAGGGCGCCATTGTCACGCAGGGCGATGAACTTGTCCTGCGGCAGGGCCAGAAGCTTTTCTTCCGAGATGGCGAAATATTCGGCCACCACCTGCGGATCGCCGATCGTGCCATCTTCGTTGCGCGGGTTGAACAGGGCCTGACGGGTTTCGAACAGGTCCAAATCCTTCAGCACGGCGACGAAATTGTCCGTGCGCTGACGCTCGGCTTCAAAGTCGTTACAGAACTGGATGCAGCCGGTCGTATATTCGGTGGGCTCACCATTTTCGAACATGGGAACATCTGCGCCTTCGGCCAGCAGGCTCGAGGCCCGGTCGATACAGACGATCAAACGTTCACCCTTTTCGTCGCCCGCCAGCACGAAGGGATAGCGGCGGATATAGGCGGGCAGATAGGCATCGGGCTCGACCGAGCCGTCGGCGCTGATGAATAGGTTGGTGCCTTGTGCCACGCCCATCACGGCCAGAGGCTGATAGCCTTCACCGGCAAAGATAATCGGATAGGCGATGGCGGCTGGCGCAAACTCCGTCACCGTCAAGGGGACGACATTGGTGGTGGCGGCAAAGCCGAAGGGCTTGTCGACCGTGCGTAGGCCCAGCTTACCGTGGGTATCTCGGCTTAGAGGTTCAGGCTTCTGATAGAAGAGAACATTGCCAGTGATTTCGGATCCCTGGGGAAGTGACGTGGTTTCCATAGGTGACGGCTCTGTCAAAAAGAGGGAAGCGCCCGGATTGGACGCAAGATTCGGGCGTAAACCCACTTGGACTTGACGGGGTTCTAACCGATCACGGGGCTAGCGGCAATGCGGGGTTGATGACAGGGTGTAAGCCGCGTTTATAGTGACCTGAAACCAACCCACACCCCGCCCAAGGAGGCCACCATGTCCATTTCCTACCCCGCTATTCTGGACCTCAAGACCGAGGGTCAGGCCTTTTCCTGGGGTGA